>DAOLFI010000182.1:0-6570 GCA_035326385.1 Niabella sp. | reverse complement strand
ATATACGCCCATCATCAACCTTATAGCTTCCCTGTCGCCGCCGCCAACACCGGCAGTTTCACCACCTAACAGCTTTTCCTGGATCTGCTGGGCATAGTATTTCACAATGGGATCCTGCGGAGTTACGAACACCGCCGCCAAATCATTGTTATCTTCCTGATCGGCAACTCCTCTTACTTCACTTGCAGGCACATTGGTATATAAAAAGTCGTTGCGGCTGAGCATTGCAAAAGTGTAGGCCTTTTCATATTTTTCAGGTTTACCGTCAGACAGGTAAGTAATACGGATCTGTACCCGCTCTGCCGATTCGGTAGTTTTTTCAGTTACTTTTTGCGGAAACTGCGGATAAATGGTAACCACCGCCGAGCCTTTGGGAAGGATATGTTTAATTTCGGAAGCAGTAGTCCAGGCTATGTATCCTGGTATAGTGTACTCAACTTTCACGTCCTTCAGCTCGCCACCTCCCTTATTATCAATTACCAGCTTTGAAAAATAATACCTGCCATCTAAAGCCATAGGATTGGCATACACTTTATAAGCTGCCGGCATCATAGCCTGCATGGGAAATATTTTAACATCCATCTCTCCTTCCCCGGCCATTTTGGCAATGACATTTTTTTCCCTGCCGCCCTTCCATAAAGTGCCACCACCACATATTAAAAGCACCAGCGGCAGTGCCAGCCAGTATAGCCATCTGGAAGCATGCTGAACAGGTTTAGGTTTGAAACTTTTTACGTCGATGGTAGTGGTGGCAGGAGCAATATTTACCAGTTGGGTAGGTAACGGTGCCCTGTAAGGCTTGGGATCGAGGTCAAAAATAAAAGCAGGACCGTTCTCTCCCAGCTTTACCTCATCGCCTGGCTGCAGTAAAACATTACCTACAACCTTTTTGCCATTTACAAAAGTGCCGTTGCGCGAACCATTATCCACAATAATAAAGCAATCATCGGCTTTCTTAACGATCTTTCCATGCTCACGGCTTACGATCAGCTCGGTTTCAGGATCAAATTGAATATCGTTATTAGTGTCTCGCCCAATAGACAGCTCGGGCTTGCTGAAGTCAAATTCCTCTACGTGGCTGTTTTTTACGCCATTAGTGTAGCGGATGACATACTTTTCAGTGGTTTGTGACATGATTTGTTTGTTTATGGTGATAGAATTGGTAATTCATTTACAAATTTCCTCTTGGAACCTGCAGCCTGCAATAATCCATTTGGATAGTTTTAGGCATTACAGCCGCTATCCCTATATGTATATCGGGGGAACTATTAAAAGTCATCAACAATCATTATTTTTTATGGAGGCTGATCAGTAGGGTTGAATGTTAGTTGACAGAGGGCAGATGACGGTAGACAGGATTGACAGGTTAATAAGGTGGGTTGGGAGACCAGGGACAATGATTTATTAACTAACAGCCGACGCTAAAAGCATAAGGTTTAAAGCTTTTAGCCTCCGGCAAGTTGACAGCGAACTGATAACTGCTGACAGGAGATCAAACAGGAACACATTTTCTTTCAATACTCCTTTTGGATAGTTTTTTAACAGAACCGATTAGGTATCTTTACAAAAAACTACTGTGCGGCTCCACGCCTCTATAATTACGGTATTGTTTATTACCCTTTTTTACTGTGCCTACAGCCAGACAAAAACGGCAGACAGTCTTTTAAACAATATTCATCATCAAACCAACCCGGATAAAAGGCTTGAAGCTATACTGGCTTTTTGCGGGGAATACCAGAGCATTAACCGGGATACTTTTGAAGTATATGCTAAAAAAGCAGTGGAATTGGCCGCTAAACATGGTAATAAGAAACAGAAAGACCTTTCACAAATAGCAATGGCAAACTGTAATTACCGCTGGGGATGGGTGGACAGCTCGGTTATGATCATTGACCCTGTAATCAAAAGTAATGATGTTAACAAACCGGATGAACGCGATATTTATTTCAACGCTTCCCGGCAAAAAGCCATGTACCTCGGAGGAAAAAATAAATTTGCCGAAGCGCTGGACATACTCTATAAAATAACCGGCGAAGCTGAAAAATTCAAAGACACTATTGTTTACAGCACAAACATTAATACTATCGGCTCTATAGCACTGGCAAGAAAAGCACCCAATGTATCACTGAAATGGCTCCGGCAAGCTCTTTCCTGGCTAACAACTTCAGAAAAATATGATAAGATAAAAGCAGCTATATACGCCAATATGAGCGAGGTTTATAACCAGGATGGGAAAACCGACAGTGCGCTGTACTTCAGCCAGAGATCTATCAGCCTTTACAAAAAAACACAACTATTATACGGATTGGGCATAGCCTACCAGCGCCAGGCCGGTATATATCAAAGCCTGAAGCAATACGATAAAGCTGAAGCATCACTGAAAGAAATGATTAAAGTGCGAGGAATGATGAGCGACGGCTCTATGTACACGGATGATAACCTTACACTCATAGATTTTTACTTAGCAACCAACCAGGTGGACAGCGCTATAGCTTTTTGCAAACGCAACCTTGTTTCGGGTAATATATATGCGCTCAGCACCGAGCGGAATAAAACATTAATGAATACACTTGGTCTCAGAATTTTGTTTTACGAAGCCCTGGCCAGATGTTATCAAAAGAAAAACGACCCGGTTTTATATGCTCAGACGCTTGAACAGATTATCAGCGCTAAAGATTCTTTGAATGCAATGCAACAGGAGCTGGCCATTGCCGATATCCAGACAAAATACGATGTTCAGAAAAAGGAAACAACCATTGTACAGCAGCAATTAGATATTTCTAAAAAAAATACACAGCTGATATTATACAGCAGCCTCGCAATACTGGTTTTGATGAGCGGGCTACTCTATTTTTTCAGCTTCAGAAAAAAGCAAAAGCTAAAGGCAGAAAAAGCCGTCCTGGATGCAGAAGAGAAAGAAAGAAAACGGATTGCTGCTGACCTGCACGATAATCTTGGTGTACAGGCCAACGCTATTTTATATACCAGCGAGCTGTTAAAGCAGGAAGAAGGCGCTAACAATGAGCTTACAGACAACCTGAATGACACGGCAAAAGACATGCTCTTTTTTTTAAGAGAAACTTTATGGGCCTTAAAAACAGCGGATACGACAGCTGCCGGCCTTTGGGTGCGCATCATCAGCTTTATAAGCCAGATGCGGAGGAATTATAAGCATATTGCCTTTACTACATCAGGTATTGCTCCTGAAACGCTCTCCATACCTTCTGCTAAAGCACTGAATATTTTAATGATCGTTCAGGAAGCTGTTAATAACGCTATAAAGCACAGCCATGCTGAAAACACAGAAGTGAACACAACCATTACGGATAAAGAATGGATCATTACCATCCGCGATAACGGTAAAGGGTTTCTTGTACAGGAGGTGCAGGATAAAAAGGATAGCCACGGGCTCAGCAATATGCAGGAACGCGCCCGGGCTTCTCAAATCATCATAGATGTAAAAAGCAACGAAGATGACGGAACAGAAATTACTTTAAGCATTCCCCTGGCATAGATTATCCAAATGGATTATTGATATACCGGCTTTTTATTTTCAGCTTTGAATAAAAACAGACCATGATCAGAATTGCTATTGTTGACGATAAAATTACCAACCGCCGCATAGTGGCAGACAAACTATCCCGGCACCCTGTTTTTACCATCCTTTTCCAGGCATCGGACGGAGAAGATTTTCTTAGCCGGATGAAAGATTGTAAGGAAAACCAACAACCCCATATCGTTCTGATGGATATTGAGATGCCCAACGTAAACGGAATCACAGCTATTGCAACAGCATCATCACTTTACCCAGATATAAGATTTGTGGTACTTACCATTTTTGATGATGAGGACAAAATTTTTAACGCTATAAAAGCAGGTGCCTGTGGCTATTTACTGAAAGAAGAAAGCGGGTCTGTTATTGCTGATATGCTTACCACCCTTTGGGAGAGCGGTGCAGGCCCCATATCACCCAGCGTTGCCTATAAAATATTACAAATGGTACAGGCACCCCAGGCATCTACCCCTGCTTTAAAGAACAGCACTGAAATATTTCATCTTTCGGAAAGAGAGCAACAGATATTGGAAATGCTGAGCCAGGGATTTGAGTATAAGGACATCGGTAATAAATTATTCATCAGCGCTAATACAGTAAAAAAACATTGTATTAATATATACCAGAAACTGCATGTTAACAGCCGGGCCCAGGCTCTAAGAATAGCCTACACCAAGGGCCTGATTTAGATAGCTTTTACAATATGACACTTTGTATTCCCGGATTTTTCGGGGAACGTTATTTCAAAAATATTATCTCCTTATAAATAATTAGTCTACTAATTTAGTAGAATACTAAAATATACTATATATTCGCAACCAATTTTAAAAAGAGCAACAGTACCTATATTGATATGAGTGAAGTTTTACTAAAAAATAATGGGGATATCTCCAATAGCAAGCCATTCCCTGCATTTCTAAAAACGGGGGAGCTGGATATCCTGATAGTGGGTGGCAAAACAGCTGCATTAGAACAATTGAATTTGCTGCTGCATAGTGCGCCCCTGGCTACTATAAAGATAGTAGCGGAAAGCATCGGGGATGATATACGGAAATTAGAAACCGGCTTTGATAACGTAAGCATAGAAGAGCGCTCCTACGAAAGGAGGGATATTAAAAATGCAGACCTGGTTATTGTAACAGAAACCAGCCAGGCTATTATTGACAGGATTGTTAATGACGCTACACATACAGGTTTAACAGATATCCACATTTTACAGGGAGACTATAAAAACCCCTATCCTGTTCAACCGGGAAGTGCAAATACCCTTTCAGAACATTCAGGACAGGAAAGAGAAAAAAGAAAACTTTCTTATAAAAGGATCGCCACGTATGCACTGGCAGCTTTTGCATTCATGTTAATAGGCCATATTGTTTTTTCTTTCTGGCCTTTTGACGCTATCAAAGAACAGGCCCTGGTGCTTTATGATTCTTTAGGGCAATCTTTTTTGATTATGCTTGCAGCAGGTTTTATTGCGCAATTAGTGGATGGCGCATTAGGTATGGGCTATGGGGTTACCAGCGCTACTATTTTATTATCAGCAGGTGTGAATCCTGCTGCTATCAGCGGCAGCATACACACAGCTGAAATGTTTGCCAGCGGTGCATCAGGGTACAGCCATTATAAGTTTGGAAACGTAAATAAAAAGCTGTTTAAAATGCTGCTGATACCCGGTGTAATAGGGGCTATTGCCGGAGCGGTGCTGTTAGTGTATCTTGGTGAAAAATACAGCGACTGGGTACGGCCGATTCTTGCCTGTTATACTTTATTCTTAGGACTGAAAATTTTATACAACGCTTTTAAAAAGCAGATAGCAAAAAAGAAATTTAAACACTACCGGGCATTAGCCGGCGCCGGCGGATTCTTTGATTCGTTTGGCGGTGGCGGATGGGGCCCCATTGTTACCACAACTCTTATTACAAAAGGGCGCAGCCCCAGGTATGTGATCGGCTCTGTAAGCCTTACTGAATTTTTTGTAACCCTGTCAAGCGCTTTTACCTTTTTTATTTTATTAGGCGTCAGCCACTGGCAAACTATACTGGGGCTGATTGTTGGCGGGTTAATAGCAGCGCCCCTGGCAGCGAAGCTGGCTGGCAGGCTGCCAAGAAAAACATCCTTCATACTGGTAGGCATTTTAGTAATTGTCTGGAGCGTACGTATATTAATAAAGCTCCTGTAAAAAGTACCCTATATATTTTGTAGACTAATAAATAACTACTATATTTGCGTCAGTTCTTTTCAATTTCTTATCAAGAAAGGCTGAGGGTAATGGCCCAATGAAGCCTTGGCAACCTCTTTATAAAATGTTTATAAAAAAGGTGCCAAATCCATCCCGTACATTTCGGGGCAGATAAGTCAGTGTTTAGCTTTAAGATTATTTTTATTGAATGATAATAAGCTCACCTGGTTTGTCGGGTGAGCTTTTTTATTGTAAAGCCATGCCGGTTTCCTTTCCCTGATAAGGTTTGAATAAGTGTATTTTATCACCTTTTAAATTAAAGATCGTCATGAGCAACATTGTAACACAAACTATTCACAGTATTCCGTCAGACCCATTAACAGGAGCCATATCGGTTCCCATTTACCAAACCTCCACTTTTGTACAGGAAGCGCCCGGGGTAAATCTTGGTTATGACTATTCAAGAACCAATAACCCTACACGGGCCACGCTTGAAAAGATAGCAGCGGAGCTTGAAGGCGGACACGCAGCAGCAGCATTTTCAAGCGGGCTGGCTGCTATTGACGCAGTCATAAAATTATTACAGGCGGGCGATGAGATCATCGCCGTTGATGATATCTATGGAGGGGCTTTCAGGCTCTTTACACATATCTATGAAAAATTTGGCATAAAAGTAACTTATACCGATAGTACCAATGCTAATAACGTTCTTGAAGCATTAACCTCAAAAACAAAGCTGATATGGATAGAAACGCCCACTAATCCTACGCTGAAAATTTCAGACATTGAGGTCATTTCAAAAATTGCAAAAGCCCATAACTGCTTACTTTGCGTAGAC
>DAOLFI010000181.1:0-6571 GCA_035326385.1 Niabella sp. | reverse complement strand
AGGATTACGGGACGGTTGGGGTTTCTAAAACAGGCGGGTGAAATATGTTTGAAGAAGGACTAAAGGAATTTTTAGATAAAAAAGCGGCACAATACGAGCAGCCGGGATTTATTAAGGATGATCCCATCTGTATCCCGCACCGGTTTACAAAAAAGCAGGATATTGAAATTGCCGGTTTCTTTGCTGCCATCCTGGCCTGGGGTAATCGTAAAAGTATTATTAACTCCTGCCATCGCTTACTTGGATGGATGGATGATGCGCCTTATGATTTCATCATGAATTTTGAGGAAGCCGATTTACATCCTTTTATGAAGTTTGCGCATCGTACATTTAACCCTACCGATCTTTTTCACTTTTTCGATTATCTGAAATATCATTATAGTTATTTGGGAGAGCGCTCTTTTGAAACAGCATTTACAAAATATTTAAATAAGAAAGATGAACATACAGAACCGGCTTTAACCGGCTTTCATTATTCTTTTTTTAATGAAGAAGTTTTCCCGGATTATCCGCGGCGTACGGTAAAGCATATTGCCTCTCCTGTAAAAAAATCGGCCTGCAAAAGATTAAATATGTTTTTGCGATGGATGGTGCGGAGCAATACCAAAGGCGTGGATTTTGGTATCTGGAAGAATATAAAACCTTCACAGCTGGTTTGCCCGCTGGATGTACATGTAGCGCGGGTGGCGCGTCATTTCAACCTGCTGCAAAGGCCCGGCAACGACTGGCTTTCTGCTGTTGAACTTACCCGGAATCTAAAGCAGCTGGATACAAAAGACCCTGTAAAATATGATTTTGCCTTGTTTGGCCTGGGAGTAGTGGAGAAGTTCTGACACTTTATATAGGAAACCTATGGGATGAAATTTAAAGAGAATCTTAGTTTTACTTCTTTCCAAACATCAGTTCCTTCACTTTCTCTTTATCTTCTTTTTCTTTTTTAAGGTCGAACATAGTGCCAAAAACATGATCCCAGATCGTGCTGCTCACGCCAAAACCTTTATGCTCGTCTTTATAATGGTGCAAATGGTGATTACGCCATAGCCCTTTCATCCATTTAAAAGGCGGGTTCCAGGCGTGGATAGCATAGTGCATTGTTCCATACATCAGGTAGCCCAGCATAAATCCAGGGAAAAACATGAACGCATATCGCCCCATTATCAGATAAAACAGGCTAAGTAATACAGATGCAATAATAATGCTTGGCACGGGGGGCATAAAAAGGCGTTCCCTGTCGCGCGGGTAATGGTGGTGGTTCCCGTGCATGATATAAGCTATTTTTTGAATAGAGGGATTATCGCTTACCCAGTGAAAAATATAGCGATGGGCAAGGTATTCAAAAAACGACCAGAAGAACATACCGCAGAAAAATATGAGGAACACGTAGCCTACAGAAAAATTAAGGGAAGCAGCACTGTAATATAACAAATAAGAAATAACAGGTATATAAATGCCCCAGATAACTAGCGGATGAGTTTTAGTGAGCATCTCCAGGTAATCATTTTTAAAAAGCCGGGCCTGTCCTTTATTATGGATCTTTTCAAACTTCATGGGTTACAAAATTAAATTAAAAAACCAGTAATGCGAAACGCATAAGGTCATGCTTAGGATCAAAAACAGATAGCAAAAATAATGCTAATTAAATAACAACTAAAGTGTAAAAGGGTTCATTTGCTTTTATTTTTGTTTGAACAAGGCTATGTAATCTTCAAAAATATAACATCTGTCTTTTTGGCCTCCTCTAATTTCCTTCAGTATTTAGCTAAAAGCAGCACTGTTAATCATACTGCAACTTCCACCTGCTTAAGTCAGGCATTACTATTCGCTTTCTGTTTAATTCATATTCATATATCTTTTCACCCACTTCCCTGAAAAACGGGTAACCTGTTTCCGTGTACTCATATTTATTATCGTTCAGCACCTCATCGCTGTTGACATAAATACTGCCGCTGAGCATAAACTCAATATTGTTTTTAAAATCAACGAGGTAACAAACATCTGTTAAAAAGCCATGGCTCCAGCCGGTTTTATTAAAGCTGCGGATATAGTCGGGCACAGGCCGCTTGCCATCCCTGAAAAAAAAGAACTTGGTATAGCTGTCAAAAAATTGGCTCGTATCGTATTTCGGGTAAATACTTTCTGAAGGCTTTTCAGACATATATTGATAGAGCGTTCTATAATCATCCTCCGTTAAATCAAACCTTCCTGCTGCGGGTACTGATTGTGGAAACAACACTGTCTGTAGCATTAGCTGCAGGTCCTGCAGTGTTGCTTTATTGTGCTTAGTGAAATCGTAAGGAGCATTGATAACATTATCATCAGCATCCCAATGGGTCTTACCCATCCATATTTTTTTACTGAAATCGAACCGGGCATTACTTGTTGCCGGGGGTTGTATGTATGCTTCCCGTCCTTTTTCAATAAACCGTACCTGGTTGGTATGCCGGTTTTCTTCATGGGTCATTTTTACAAAGCGGCGTGTAATGCGCATATCCTTATATCCTTTTTTCCATAGCGTTTCATTCAGGTATTGCTGGCCGCAAAATTCATACAGGCGGTTATAAGCATCATTATCGCTAACTACAAATATTTTTTTTACATAATGATCAATGGATGGCAGTCCCGAAGCAGCGGTGCTGTCCCGGGTTACGGCAGTTTGCCCGCTAAAGCTGCTGTCGGTAAGCATGGCAGAATATTTATTGATGCCTTTATTTTTAAGGGAGTTGATCTTTGCCAAAGCCACCAACACAACAGGAAGCTTCACCATAGAGGCCGGATAAAAATATCGCTCTTTATCTGTGTTTAAATAGTAATGAGTAAATTTGGGCAGGTTATTTTTATTCCGGTCAATTTTTGTATATATTATTTGATACCGGAAGATATCCGGACTGTTTAATACATCTGTAAGCAACGGCGATGCGTTTTTTCTTAATAACGCACCGAGCCATTTATCATTCTTTATTTGAGCGTTGTTTTCTGTCATAAATAAAAACATAAAGAAAAGTAGCGCAAGTAGCTTTTTCATTCGCAAAAGGTAAATCAAAAATCACAAATTGCCGTTACCTTTGCCGCGCAAAAAAAATTATATGAAGCAAACTCCTTTTACACAAAAGCACATTGCTCTTGGTGCAAAAATGGCCGAATTTGCCGGCTATAATATGCCAATCAGTTATAGCGGTATTAATGAAGAGCACCACACTGTAAGAAATGCAGCGGGAGTGTTTGATGTGAGCCACATGGGTGAGTTTATATTAAAAGGAGCAAATGCTTTGGCATTGATACAAAAACTAACTACCAACGATGCCTCCAAACTAAAGAACGGCCAGGCGCAATACAGCGCTTTTACTAATGAAAACGGGGGTATTGTAGATGATTTGCTGGTGTACTGTATTGAAGAAAGCCGTATATATATGCTGGTGGTGAACGCCGCCAATATTGAAAAAGACTGGAACTGGATACAACAACACAACGTTGGGGATGTTGTGGAAATGCACAACATTTCCGACAAAACCGCTTTATTAGCTATCCAGGGACCTCTGGCTACAGCTATTTTGCAGCCGCTTACTGATATTGATATACTGAACCTGAAATACTACACTTTCGTAAAGGGAAAGTTTGCCGGGGTAGAAAATGTACTTATCAGCGCAACCGGTTATACAGGCGCCGGTGGTGTAGAAATTTATTTTGAAGATAAAGAGGGGGCCGCAGATATAATCTGGGATGCCCTCTTTGCTGCAGGGACATCAAAAGGACTAAAACCTGTTGGACTTGCCGCACGCGACACATTAAGGCTCGAAATGGGATATTGTTTATATGGCAATGATCTGGATGATACAACTACCCCGCTTGAAGCCGGTCTTGGCTGGATAACAAAATTTACTAAAGAGTTTACCGCAAAAGATATTTTGCAAAAGCAAAAAACGGATGGGGTGCAACGCCGGCTGGTTGGTTTTGAGCTGACCGATAAAGGGATTCCCCGTCACGGTTATGAAATTGTGGATGATACGGGTAATAATATTGGTGTGGTTACATCGGGCACACAATCCCCAACATTAGGAAAAGCTATTGGCCTGGGTTATGTACAAACCGGTAAAGCAGGAATTGGCTCTCTTATTTTCATTAAAGTACGCGATAAACAACTGGCTGCTACTGTAGTTAAAATGCCTTTTATTTAAAGATCTTATACCACGATGCACAAATGAAGGGGGAACAATAAATCCTTATTCGTGCATGCGTGGTTTTTAATTTGCTGAAACCATGTCTCAAAAACCGACACTGTTTACCTCTCTTTCACCGGCATTATTGCATTTATACGATGTAAAAGATACGGTGGTTGTTGTAATAGATGTTTTTCGGGCCACCTCTACTATTGCAGCTGCATTGTATAATGGCGCGAAGTATATCATACCAGTAGATACTGTACCAAAGGCAGTAGAAATAAGCAGCGCAGTGAGCGGTATTGCCGCAGGAGAGCGCGATGGAAAGCTGGCAGAAGGGCTTAGCCATGGTAACTCCCCGCTGGAATATACCCGGGATTTTATTGAAGATAAAATACTGGTGCTAACTACTACTAACGGAACGAAGCTGCTGCACATGGCATTAGCCAACGGCGCAGATGATGTTATTACAGGATCATTCCCTAACCTGTCCTCGGTATGCAACTATCTTATCGGCCAAAACAAAAATGCGATACTGGCCTGTGCCGGCTGGAAAGACCGCTTTAATATGGAGGATACTTTATTTGCCGGGGCGGTTATACACAAGGTAAAAGAACATTTTACTATTCATTGCGACAGCTCCTTTATGGCTGAAAATATGTATGCACAAAACAAAAACGATCTCTTGTCTTTTGCGAGGGGCCTTACCCACTACCACCGGCTGGTAAACCGTTTTGGCTATATTGCAGATATTGATTTTTGCCTTACAGAAGATGTGGCAGATGTGCTGCCCTTATATAAATACAAAGAAGAAAAGCTGGTGAGAGGATAGGAGCAACCTGTTAGGTATAAACGGAAATAAGCAATCTTCAATGCTCAATTTGAAATAATCAGTAACTGAACATTGATTGTTGAACTTTGCGTATTGAGTGTTAAAGCAGGCCGATAGCCTATGGGACCATAGACTATGGTGCATGGACATTTCATAACCTATACTACACACTTACCTTTACCAGAACACTACCCTAATTCAGGTACTTCAAAATAGCATCGCTCATGGGCTGGGTTTTGGGAGAGAAAGTTGCAATCAGCTCACCTTTTTCATTGACCAGGAATTTGCCAAAATTCCAGGTAACCGGGTTATCCAGGTTTTTCTTCTTTGCCTCTTCTGTAAGATATTTATAAACAGGCGCAATATCTTTTCCTTTTACAGAGATTTTTGCCGCCATAGGAAAAGTTACTCCATAATTCTTTTGACAGAACTCCGCTATATTTTCATTACTTCCCGGTTCCTGCCCTAAAAAGTTATTGGCAGGGAACCCTATAATTACTAACTGGTCTTTATATTTTTTATACAGGGTTTCAAGTCCTTCATATTGTGGCGTATTGCCACATTTGCTGGCAGTATTTACAATCAGTATTTTTTTACCTTTAAAATCTGCAAAGTTTATGGAACCTCCTGTGAGGCCCTCTACTTTAAATTTATATAGGGGACTTGCTGTAAGCAATATACCAGACAAGAACAGAGAGAAAAGTAATGTTTTCATTTGTAAGATATTTAAAGCAAAGATACTATTTGATACGGACGGTATGTTTGTTCACAAAGATTTTAGGAGTAGAACCGTTGATTTCACAAGATTCAGATTTTATCTGCATAACATAATGTGGCAATGTTAATACCCACTCCTTTCACTTCGGAGAAAGCTGCGGCACAGGCTTCCAGGGTAGCCCCGGTGGTTATAACATCATCAACTAAAAGTACTTGTTTATCAGCAATTTTGTTCTCATCTACCAGTATAAATTTACCTTCCATATTTTGCCATCTTTCAATACGGCTTTTCCTTGTTTGCGTTTCAGTTGCCGAAATTCTTTTTACGGCGTGGGTGATTACAGGGATCTGTAATATTTCCGCCATTCCCTTGCATAAAATTTCTGCCTGGTTATAGCCGCGCTTGTGCATCCTGCTTTCGTGCAATGGTAAGGGAATCAACGCTTCCAGGTGTCGGAACCGGCCGCTTTCCAACAGTTGCTTGCCCATTATCAAACCCAGCTGATGCCCCAGGTCTTTATTGCCCCGGTATTTAAATGCGTGCATTATGTTTTGTAAGGAAGATTGCTTGGTAAAATAAAGCAGGGCCGTGGCTTTGTTAAACCGTATTCTGCCAGACAGTATCTTCTCAACAGGATTATCATCCATTTTTTCAAAACCACTGAAAGGCAGGTTGTGAATGCATTGAACACAAATATTGCTTCCTGCCGGCAAAATATCTGTGCCACACCCCGCACATACGTGGGGATAAAAAAGATGCAATAAGGAATCTTTAATAAGTGTTAAGGTGCTCATAGTGATATATTGAACTTGTTGAGAGTATAAAATAAATTGTGTAAACGGTTTTTAGAAACTGTATTTAAAGCCG
>DAOLFI010000180.1:0-6576 GCA_035326385.1 Niabella sp. | reverse complement strand
CCAGTAAAAAGGAATGGTTCTAAAATACACAGCCTCATTTTGGGAATATTGGTCATACTGGTAGGCTGTGCCTGGCTGATCAGCTTTTGCAACAAAAGTGATATTTATTAAAAAAAATGCAATTATAATTCCACGTCTAAAGTTCCCTTTCATAAAGCAGAAATAGATTTTTATTTTTCCTATGAAGATCAGGCCAACACCGAAAGCCACTGGGTCTGAACCTATAAACCCAAAACTATCTTATTTCTTCATCCCGTCCAGCTCTTTCTGCAACCTGAACATTTCATCCCTTAGCCTTGCAGCCTCCATAAAGTCAAGGTCCCGGGCGGCTTTTTCCATTTCCTTTTTGGTTTTAGCGATGGCCTTTTCCATTTGTGGAATGGTTTTATATACTACTTCATCTTCTGCGGCAACTGTTAAAATATCCTCATCAAATCCAATAGCGCCGGGCTCTTTTTCATTAAAGCCCTTAATATCCAGAACGCTGGTTTGCCTGAACACATCTTCTTTTGATTTGGTAACGGTACGTGGCGTAATGTTATGCTCTATATTATACGCTACCTGTTTCTCACGGCGGCGGTTGGTTTCATCAATAGTACGCTGCATACTGCCCGTGATAATATCTGCATAAAATATTACCAGCCCATCCACATTACGTGCAGCACGGCCTGCCGTTTGTGTCAGTGATTTTTCATTACGCAAAAAACCCTCCTTATCAGCATCCAGGATAGCTACCAGGCTTACCTCTGGTAAATCCAGCCCTTCTCTTAAAAGGTTTACTCCCACCAGCACATCAATTTCACCCAAACGCAGCTGGCGCAGTATTTCCACGCGCTCTAAAGTATCTACTTCACTGTGGATGTACTTGGATTTGATATTGATGCGGTGCAGGTATTTATCCATTTCTTCTGCCATGCGCTTGGTCAGGGTAGTTACTAAAACGCGATCTCCCTTTTTCACACGTTTATCAATTTCATCCAGCAGGTCATCTATCTGGTTAATACTGGGGCGGATCTCAATGGGCGGATCCAGCAAACCGGTAGGACGTACTACCTGCTCTACGATCACCCCACCTGATTTTTCGAGCTCATAGCTGTCCGGCGTAGCCGAAACATAGATCACCTGGTTCTGCAGGCTTTCAAATTCATGAAAATTCAACGGACGGTTATCCAAAGCCGATGGTATGCGAAACCCGTAATCCACCAGTATCAACTTACGGCTTCTGTCGCCGCCATACATACCACTGATCTGCGGCATAGTCTGGTGGCTCTCATCCACAATCATCAGGTAATCTTTCGGAAAATAATCCAGCAGGCAGAAGGGCCTGGTACCAGGACTTCTCCTATCGAAAAACCGGGAGTAGTTTTCTATGCCATTACAATATCCCAGCTCTTTGATCATTTCAATATCATATTCCACGCGCTCTTTAATACGCTGGGCTTCAATCAGCTTACCGGTGCTTTGAAAATACTCCACCTGTGCGGTCATTTCATCCTGTATTTCATAGATCACCTGCTGTATCATATCTTTTGGAGCCACATATATGTTAGCCGGGAAAATAGCTGCATTATCAATTTTAGCGATCCGTTTATTAGTAGCTACATCAATGGTTTCGATCTCCTCTATCTCATCGCCAAAAAATGTAACCCGGTATCCATAATCTGTATAAGGCAGGTTAATGTCCACCGTATCTCCTTTTACCCGAAAAGTACCCCGGGTAAATTCAATAGTAGTGCGGGTGTACAAGGAGTTAACCAGTGCATGCAGAAATCCCTGCCTTGAAATAGTTTGTCCGCGATTAATTCGTATAATACTATTTTCATAATCAGCAGGGTTACCAGCACCGTAGATGCAGCTTACCGAAGCCACCACAATTATATCCCTTCTTCCGCTCAATAAGCTGGTGATGGTACGCAGTCGTAGCTTGTCCAGCTCTTCATTGATAGCCAGATCCTTTTCAATGTAAGTATCGCTTACAGGCAGGTAGGCTTCCGGCTGATAATAGTCGTAGTACGATACAAAATACTCCACTGCATTTTCGGGGAAAAACTGGCGAAACTCTCCATAGAGCTGCGCCACCAGTGTTTTATTATGGGTAATGATAAGCGTGGGTCTTTGTGTATTTTGTATCACATTGGCCATGGTAAAGGTTTTACCACTACCGGTCACGCCTAAAAGTGTTTGATATTTTTCCCCGGTTAAAACACCATCGGTCAACTGTGCAATAGCCGATGGCTGATCGCCGGCGGGAGGGAATGGGGTATGGAGCTTGAAAGGCACGAAACTAATTTATGATTATGATTTGAGATTTCTGATTTGACCCATTGTAAGAAAGTCTGACCGGATTAAAACTAATTGTATCCATATAGATACTACCTGTAAAATTAGTAAAAAAGAAGGCTGTTAACGTTAAAAGATAAACCGTTGAAGAGTTATAACGTATTTTTACCTAAAAGGTTTTTTTATGCGTGCTGCGCTCATAGTTCTGCTCTTAATACAGTTTTTTTTTATTGCTGGTGCGCAAACTAAATATACAAAGCAACAGCTTGTTGAAGATTTAAAAGTATTGAAAAATATTCTTGTGCATACTAATCCAATACTGACCAATACCGGAAGAGAAAATATAGAAAAAAAGTTTACTCAGACAATAAGAACGTTTCCGATGGAGAGCGCTACCGGCCTTGAATTTATGCGTTATATATCACCTTTGAAGACAGAAATACGATATGACGACCATGCAGGTATGATGCTTGGTGAGGAACATCTTCCTCCTGGCACCCCTTATTTTCCTTTACCTGTTTACATTATTCAAAACAATATGCTTGTAAATACTGAAAAAGGCCCGCTTCCATATGGCAGTATAATCCATGGTATTAACGGTATTAAAACCAGCGAAATTTTAAAAGACCTTGCAGGTAATGACGGTGAAGCTAATTTCCGCAAATACCATCTGAATGATGGATTCCCTTTCCAGTTTTTTACGAAATATGGAGCTAAGGACACGTTTACAATCAGCTACAAAACGAATATAGATGACACAATAGAAAAACAGGCCCGTTGCCCTGCGGTTGGCATCAGTGAACTTTTAAATATGCAAAACAGCAGGATATTTCCTTTGAACAGGAATGTCGAACAGGATAAAATCAATATTTATACCCAATTTGACGAACCGTCAAAATTGTGTTATATGCGGGTGCCATCCTTTCTCGTTCTTAGTCCTGGTAGTGCAGCAACATACGAACAATTCAAAAACGTGTTTGACAGCCTTTTCAAAGAAATACGCCAGAAATCTGTAGCTCATCTAATTATTGACATTCGGGGCAATGGCGGTGGGCTGATAGACAGAACCGGCTTACTATTTTCTTACCTGGCTGATTCTGTTTTTCATGAAGCATGGTATCTCAAAATGCAACGCGTCAACCACATCCCCCTTCAACATTTAAAAGCGATAGATAATAATAATGTAACATCAAGAGTTGATGCTAAAAAAAGATTGTACCGTTTATATGACGGCTTTACTACTACCAATGGAGAATCGAAAAAAACCATTGAACTTAAGCGGGAACCGAATCAATATTCCTCCCGGGGAAAAGTGGCATTACTTACAGACGGGGGTACTTTCTCTGCCGCCGCATACTTTGCTGCGCTTTTCAGGTTACACCAGCGCGGCGATATTATTGGCGCTCAGGTTGGCGGTTCTATCAGGGAAATGACAGCAGGACATTTGCTCCTGTATGAACTTCCAAATACAAAGATCCGGCTAACGATTCCGTTAATGTACATAACCTTTGATAAAGAACTATATCCGGCCGTTAAAGAAGAATATATTTCACCCGACTATGCTATACCATTTGCAACCGAATACCAGTACTTTTTGAAAAAGCAGGATTGGGACAGAGGGCTAAATATTAAAACAAAAAATCAACCCCTTTCTACCGGCTATTTTGCACATCCGTTTATGCAAAAAAATAAAAAATTGCACATTTGAATATGCAATTTTTAAAAGAAAAAAGTTGTTATATCCCCACATACCACCCATCTTCTCTTTCTTCTACCGGATACGTTTTTAAAAAATATCCCTCCCCCGAAACATTCTGCCCGTTTTCCAGGCTGAATTTATACCGGTGCAAAGGACAAACAATCTGGTTCTGAACATTTACATAGCCGTTTACCAGCGGCGCCGCGGCATGAGGGCATTTAGCGGCACAGGCAAATAATTTATCCTGCACCCGTGCAATGCAAAGCTGCTTTCCCGCAACTTTGATCTCGGCCAGATTTTCGTGGTTAAAATTCAGCTCGTTGGGATGAAGCGCGATTAAATGCCAGGTAACGGGTATGCTCATTAGAGATGACAGTTGACAGATGATAGTTGACAGAGAGAAATGAGTAATCAGTAATAAGTGATGAGTAGAGAACTGATCACTGACCATTCATCATTCACTACTAATAAAACATTGTTTTATACGGATAGCGTATACCATACAGCTCTTTTACTTTATTCAGGATCGTTTCACGCAGGCCATCCACATTCCTGCGTTCGGTTGCTGATACAAACACTACGTTACCGTTCAGCTCATTATTCCAGCGATCGTATAAATCGCGTAAAATTTCTTCCTTTGTCTCTTCGCCCAGCCATTCATCAAAAGTTTGCGCTTCGTACAGATCCATTTTGTTGAAGATTGTGACCGTGGGCTTATCAGAAGCTTTCAGCTCCTGCAAGGTTTTATTGACCACCGCAAGCTGGTCTTCATAATTGGGATGCGATATATCTACCACATGCAGCAATATATCCGCTTCGCGCACTTCATCAAGCGTGCTTTTAAAGCTTTCAACAAGGTGATGGGGCAGTTTACGGATAAATCCTACTGTATCGCTCAGAAGAAAAGGCGTGTTTTCAAACACTACCTTACTTGTTGTAGTGTCAAGGGTAGCAAATAGCTTATTTTCAGCAAATACATCGCGTTTGCTTAATAAATTCATGATAGTGCTCTTGCCCACATTGGTATAACCCACCAAAGCCACACGGATAAACTCACCTCTGTCTTTACGCTGGGTAAATGCCTGTTTATCAATTTCAGCCAGCTTTTTGCGAAGCAGCGTGATCTTATCCCGCACAATACGGCGGTCAGTCTCAATCTCGGTTTCACCCGGGCCACGCGAACCAATTCCGGCGCCCTGTCTTTCAAGGTGACTCCACATACCCCGTAGCCGGGGCAGGATGTATTGATATTGCGCCAGCTCCACCTGTGTACGGGCCTGCGCTGTTTTGGCCCTCCGGGCAAAGATATCCAGTATCAGATCCGAGCGGTCGATCACTTTTATTTTCAGCTCCTTCTGTATGTTATTGATCTGCGCACCGCTTAGCTCATCATCAAAAATCACCAGGTTAATACTGTGGGTTACAACATACTGGCGTATTTCTTCTAATTTACCTTTCCCTACAAAAGTCCGGGAGTCAGGGTGCTGTAATTTCTGGATAAAACGCCTTTTTGTCTCCGCACCTGCGGTTTCAGCCAAAAAAGCCAGCTCATCTAAGTAATCCTTTACCTGTTGCTCTGTCTGGTCCTTCTGCACAACGCCTACGATCACGGCGGTTTCCCTGTCCTGTATAATATTCTTTTTGTCTAACATATTGATGTTTGCAAAGTTAGCAAAAATGCTGCCGGATAAAGGTTTATGTCAATTTATTCGTTTTCCAAGCTGGCTCTGCTATGCACAGGCTGAAATGAATCCCATAAATCGGGACAATTTCAGTGCGTTTTGTTCTACAGCCGGCCCAACAATAATTGCCCGTCAATTGTTTAAACACAGCACAATGGGTAAATAGCTACCTTTGTGCGTTTTAAAATTTGAAATAAATTGAAAAAATTCAAAAGGATATTCAAGTATATCGGGTTGTATAAAGGGAAAATTATCCTTTATATGTCATTTGCCGTAATAGCTTCGCTGCTGTCGGTTTTTTCTCTTACTATGTTAGCCCCGCTTATGTCCATTATTTTTAATGTGGAGGGATTTTCGGCGGAAGGAATTTTAAATAAAATTCCCGGTGGGAAATACCTGGGTGAAACATTGACAGCATCAGTGGCAGAAGGCAGGCAGATGCACGCAGTTTTCATTTGCTGTACTTTTATTATCTCGGCAATTTTTCTAAAAAATCTTTTTCTATACCTGTCTTCGTTAATATCGGTGCCGGTTAGAAGCTCTATTATCATCCATCTGAAGAATGATATGTACCGGAAAGTATTATCGTTGCCCGTGGGCTATTTTTCTGAGCAGAAAAAAGGTGATATTATGAGCCGCATGACTAATGATGTGGCTCAGGTGGAAAGTTCTGTTGTAAATGCACTGGAAGGGATGATTAAAGACCCTATTATGGTGATTTCTTATCTGGCGGCAATGATTATGCTAAGCCCTACGCTTTCGCTTTTCCTGTTGATATTGTTACCGGTAACTGCATTTGTTATCGGGCGCATCAGCCGTACCTTAAAAAAGCAAAGTAATGCCGCATCGCTAAGGGTAGGCGATACCCTGTCTATTTTAGATGAAACATTGGGGGGGATTCGTATTATAAAAGCT
>DAOLFI010000179.1:0-6584 GCA_035326385.1 Niabella sp. | reverse complement strand
AGAATTGCTTTAGTAAAAGATTTGAAGCTGTATCTGTTTAAAGCTGTCAAAAATGCAAGCCTGAATTATCTTAAAAGCGCCGTTTATAAAAACAGCAAATTAACAGGTACACTTGAAGATAAAGATGAGCTGTATATATCGCCCGAATCAGAATACATTCATTCAGAATTGCAGCAATTATTATTGTCAGCAATAAGCAGGTTGCCGGCCAGGTGCCAGATGGTTTTCAGGCTGGTAAAAGAATATGGCTTATCGTACGCACAGGTAAGTGCAGTCATGGACATTTCGCAGAACACTATTGAAACCCACATGAAGCTCGCTTTAAAGAAGCTAAAGGCCGTGCTGGATAGTTATCGCATCGCCGGAAAATAATTTTATTTTCCTTTCACGGTAAGCTCTGTAAATATTGTCATATAATATAGAGCCGCCGTTATGAATAAGGAGCTACACGATAAAATATACAGTCTGCTTGCCAGGCAGATAGCCGGAAGTGCTACACCGGAGGAATTACAGGAGCTGGACCGCTTGCTGATATCCCTGCCCGATTTTAAATTCCTGCATGATCAGCTGCAACAGTTTCCTGAATTAAATCAGTCGCAAACAAAAGACACTACGGATCAGGCCTATGCAGCCCAGTATGTAAAAATATTATATAGTGACAAAGACGGACACTGGGTATCAGAAAATCCTTTCATTTCGGAAGGGAGAAGCCGGAAGTCTAGGCTAACCATACTGAAATGGCCTGCAATTGCTGCTTCGTTAATACTGTTGTTAGTAACGCTGATCTGGTTTTTCCCTAAAGAAAAAGAACATACGGGTATTGTTGCAAATCATCTGCCTGCAGGAGCAACCGGGCAGGAAAGCACTAAGTCAAAAATGACCCTTCCTGACGGAACGATTGTGTACCTGAATGCTAATAGTTATCTTGAATATGACAATGATTTCAATAAAACGGGCCGTAATGTTAGCCTGACCGGCGAAGCGTACTTTGATGTAGCGCATAATCCCCGAAATCCTTTTATAGTACATACAACAAGAGCAACTATAAAGGTATTGGGCACAAAATTCAATGTAAAAAATTACAACAATGAATCATGGGAAGCTACTTTATTACAGGGGAAGATTGAAATGTATTTAAACAGCAGGCCTAAAGATAAATTAAAGCTGGAACCTTCTCAAAAAGTGTCGGTAGTAGCCCTGGGAAATACTACTTTCTCAGATAAGCAACCTGAAGATTATAAAATATCGGTTACCAAAATTAAAACACTGGACAGTGATGTTGTGGAAACAGCATGGATGTCAGATAAGCTGGTATTTGTTGATGAGCCTTTAAACAAAATTGCAAGGGATTTAGAACGAGCCTTTAATATTAAAGTGAAATTCCTGTCGGATAGAGCTGCCGGTCAGCAGTACACCGGCACTTTTAAAAACGATGACCTGCTGAAGATTTTACATATTCTTGATCTGTCCAATCCGATAGATTATGAGCTGACAGATAATGAACTGATCATCAAATAATATATAATTAAAAAATAAACGATTGCGTATGACGTAAAAAGGAAAACAAATAATAATCAAAACAAAAGGAGAATGCGCTAACATTCTCCTCTTAAAAAATGCATTAAAATTTGCCGTTTAATGCGATTTTAAAAATTAAAACCATTCAAAGTTATGCAAAAATCATCTCTTTCGGGGCGGTATGGCCTGCGAAAAATCTTGCTTATTATGAAACTGATGTGCCTTATGTTATTTTTTGCTTTACACGTATCGGCAGCTAATTATGGCCAGTCTGTAATAAACCTCAGGGCGCAGGAAACTACGCTGCTCAACCTGTTTAAGCAAATAGAAAAGCAAACTTCCTACTCTTTTTTTTATAGCAGTAACCAGCTGCAGCTTAATAAGCCGGTGTACATTACTGCCGTTAATGCTCCGCTGGATGCTGTTTTAGCAAAAGTATTTGAGGGATCAGAAATAACCTGGAAAGTAATCGACAACTATAAAGTTGTGATCACTCCTGCAGAGGGAACAAAAGAAGCCGTGATAAAATCTGTTACAGGAACCGTACTGGACACAAAAGGTGAGCCATTAGCCAATGTTTCTGTAACCATCAAAGGTGCAAAGGTGGGAACCGTTACCAATGCTTCCGGCCGGTTTTCAATTGAAGTAAATACAGGGGATATACTGGTGTTTTCAATTGTAGGATATATAGAGCAGGAAATGGTGGTTGGAGCAGAGGATGATTTATCAGTTGTCTTAAGCGCTACTGACGCCAGATTGGAAGAAGTGGTGGTAATTGGGTATGGTACACAAACAAGGAAAGCTGTTACTGGTTCTATTGCTTCTGTTAATTACGATCAGTTTAAAGATCGTTCTTTTTCAAATATTGCTCAATCGCTGGAGGGAGCGGTACCCGGTGTAAATATCTCAACAGCACAAGGTGCTCCGGGTTTTTCACCAACTATAAAAATAAGGGGAACCAGCTCTATTACTGCCGGAACAACGCCGTTGTATGTTGTAGACGGAATGGCATTGGAGAATTTTGATCTTAACATGATTAACCCACAGGATATTCAATCAGTAGAAATTCTGAAAGATGCTGCATCTTCTGCTATTTACGGTTCACGCGGTGCCAATGGCGTTATATTAGTTACTACCAAATTGGGAAAAACCGGTAAGCCGGCAGTTAACTTCACTTATGAGCATGGCATCAGTAATGTTACACGCAGGATAGATATGATGGATGCTCAACAGTGGATCCGCTACTATATTGATGCCCGTAATAATGCATGGATAGCTTTGGATCCGGTTAATAATAAAGCTACAGATGATAATGATACACGTACTGCCAAAGCGGGATCAGCAGCAAGAAATTACCTGATCCCTCCTGGATTTATTTCTAATCCGGAGCAATTTGGAGCTGGTACCGATTGGCAGGATGTAATGTTCAGAACCGCACACACCAATAACCTGCTTTTATCTTTAAGTGGTGGAACTGATAAAACCAGTTACCTGTTTTCTGCTGGCTATTTAGACCAGGAGGCGGTGCTGATAAGTAACTTTTATAAGAGATTAACGCTGCGTACAAATATCAGGCAGAAAATTTCTGATAAAGTAACTGCAGGCCTTAACCTTTCATTTATCGGATCGCATGACCGTACAGACGGAACTACCGGTAAAAGTGATGTAGTCAGCCTTGGGATACAGAGCGATCCTATTTTTCCTGAATATAATGAAAATGGTAATTTAGGCTATCTGGATCCTAACTCTTCCTGGAACAGGTTTACAAACTATGGTGTACAGCTCTGGAATCCTCATTCATTGATTGACTATGCAGATAAGCTGAATAAGAATTATAATACATTAGCAAACCTGTATCTCGAATACCAGCCAGTTAAGGATCTGACAATAAAAGGAGCATTAAACGGAAACCTGAGTAATGTAAATTACAGTTCGTACTGGGTTTCTGGCCAGGGTTATGGTTACTCTTTTGTATTGCCGGCATCGGGCGGTGTCCGTAATTTCAGTGCTTTTAACTGGCTCTCTGAGCTTACAGCCACTTATAATAAAGCAATTGGAGACCATAGTTTGGGAGTTGTGGCAGGTTATAGTGCGCAAAAGCAACGGTATGACTCTACCAGCTTAAACGGCTCTGAATATCCTAACGACCTGGTAAGAACCATTAATGCTGCAGGGGTAATAACCAAAGGCCCATGGAACGGATCTGGTGAGTGGTCTTTACTTTCTATGCTTGGCAGGTTAACGTATGGATATAAAAACAAATATTTTTTTAATGCCACACTCCGCAGAGACGGCAGCTCAAGATTTGGGCCTAATAATAAATGGGGCTTATTCCCTTCAGTTTCCGCAGCCTGGGTGATCTCTGATGAGAACTTTATGCAAAACCAGGATTTTGTTAATAATCTTAAACTGCGTGTAAGCTATGGAAAAACCGGTAATAACCTGATACCAAATTATGGATCAGTTCCGCTGCTGGGTGCTTCCCGTTATTCTAATGGGACAGCTGCAATCAATGGATTGCGTGTAATATCCTTAGGTAACTCAAACTTGGAATGGGAGAAAACCGATCAGTATAACATAGGGTTAGACCTGGCCATTTTAAAAAATCGCATTAATATCACATTGGACGCCTATAAGTCTGTTACAAACGATATGCTGCTCAATGTGCCTGTTCCCGCTTATACCGGTTTTACTACACAGCTTACTAATATAGGCAGTATGCAGAATGTGGGTGCGGAATTAATGATATCCAGTAAAAATGTGATTTCTGATTTTAAATGGAATACAGATTTTAATATTTCGTTTAATAGAAATAAAGTGTTGAAGCTGGGCCCTAATAATGCCCCGATAGAGATTGACGAATGGGGATATTTTGTTACAGAAGTAGGCCAGCCTTTGGCTAATTATAAGGGATATATTTTTGACGGTGTCTATAATACACAGGCACAGGTAGATGCCTCTGCTCACTACCCCGGTGCAGCGCCCGGTGATCCCATAATAAGGGATGTAAATGGCGATGGTTCAATTACGCCGGCTGACAGAACCATTTTAGGAAACTCTCAGCCGGATTTTACAGCAGGTATTGTAAATACTTTGTCGTATAAAGGTGTTGAACTGTCATTTATGTTCCAGGGCGTTTTTGGAAGCGAAATATGGAACCAGCAAACCAGGTTCAGCAAATTCTGGAATGATAGCAGGAACTCGTATGCTGTTGTAAGTAATTACTGGAAATCGGAGCAGGATCCGGGAAATGGTCAGATATTCAAACCCTATGCCATCTATCCTGCCACTACTCAGGGCAAGGCGGCTTATATCCAGGGGTATTCTACCTACTGGATGGAAGATGGTACTTTTGTCCGATTAAAGAACATCAGGCTTTCGTATGCAATCCCTGCTAAGCTTACAGCGCGAACGCCCTTTAAAAATGCAAGAGTATATATTAACGCAGAGAACGTGCATGTATGGAGTGACTATATTGGCTTTGATCCTCAGAACAGTACCTATTCGGTAAGTGGGAATACAGTTTCCGCTTTACCAGGGCAAAACGGCGCAAGCGCAAATAATCCTCCGGGATTAATGCTGGGAGCCGATTATGGGACTTATCCTATCCCGACTACGGTAACATTTGGTATTAAAATGGATTTTTAACTCTGTAAACTTTGAACAATGAAAAATGTATCAATACGAAATATATTATGGCTTCCGCTCCTGATCATGATAATGTGTGGTTGTAACAAATCTTTCCTGGACTTAGCACCTTTATCTAATAGTAATGTAAATAATTTTTTTAAAACAAAAGCTGATTTTGAGCTTGCTGTTACCAATGCTTATAGTACATTATATGCCATATATGCTCCAAAGGGATCCATGTCCTTTACCGGCGAGTTAATGTCAGACAATACCACTGTTTCTACGCTTGCTATTTCCGGCTCTTTTACAATTGTAGATCAGCAGGCGTTTAGTACTTATTCTATTGTATCAACTAATACCGGGGCTTATAATTTTTGGGTGGATCATTATACCTCTCTTTACCAGGTAAATATTATCCTGCAAAAAATAGGGGAGGTTGACTTAAGCGATAACAGTTATGAAAACAGGGTAGAAGGAGAGATGAAATTTTTACGTGCGCTCTATTATTTTAATCTTGTTCGTTTATATGGAAATGTTCCGCTAATCACCGTTCCGGTGGAGGGGCAGGACGCCTATAATATAGGTCGTACACCGGCAGCGGAAGTATATAACCAGGTAGTAGCTGATCTCCAGTTTGCTGCTGCGAATTTACCTGAGCCGGGCAATGAGCCTGCCAAAGGAAGAGCCACTAAGGGTGCTGCTAAAGCATTGTTAGGGAAAGTGTATTTGACAATGGGCAATAAGCCTGCTGCTGCTACCATATTACAGGAGGTATATTCAGCTTACAATGGAACAAAGTATGACCTGCTGCCAGACTTTCAGTCGCTATGGGGCAATACCAACGCATTCAAGAATACGAAAGAGTCAATATTTGAAATACAGTATACGGGAGGTGTAGGCAATCCTTACAGTACTTTCTGGACCGCGTTTCAGCCTTTTGAGAATGGCGCTTTTCTTGGCCAGGCGGGTGGTATGAACATGGTTACAGATGACTTGTATAATGAATATGAACCCGGCGATGTACGCAGAGATATTTCTTTCTATACAGGCTATACAAGAGGCGGGACTTTCATCCCTTCTAAATTTAATAAAAAATGGGTAGACCTCACCGCCCCGCTGGATGGCGGACAACAGGCTTCCAATAATAATTTCATAATTTTGCGATATGCCGATCTGCTGCTGATGCTTACAGAAGCTACGGATGATCCGCAATACATGAACAAAGTAAGAGCCAGAGCCGGGTTACCTTTATATGGCACTGCCGGGTATCCGTCAGCAGCCTATCCTACACTGGCATTGGCGTTGGAGCATGAGCGCAGGATGGAGCTTGCTCTTGAGTTTCATCGCTGGTTTGATCTGAAACGTACAGGAAGGGCTGTAGCTGTATTGAATGCAAAGGGAAAAAATGTTAATGAGAATAAATTATTATTACCCGT
>DAOLFI010000178.1:0-6587 GCA_035326385.1 Niabella sp. | reverse complement strand
ATTCCTGAGTTTTTAATGCATGGCGCACATTCATTAAAAGAATTTTTACAGCCGGTATTTGCACAATCGTATGCAATTCTTCCCGCCCATGAAGTATCGCATAGCACAGAATGGATGCTAACCGGCGTCTCCTCCTTACTGATCATTATTATGGTGGTACTTGCCTGGACAAGATTCAGCAAAAAACCAGATATTGAAGACGCAAAAGGATTTGGCAAATTATTACAGGATAAGTGGTATGTAGATGAGATCTATCATTCCATTATTATAAAACCATTGAATGCCATTGGCGCCTTTTTTAATAACGTTTTTGAAAAAAATATTATTGACGGGATTGTAAACGGCGTTGGCAGGTTAGTGAATTATGGTGGCAGGCAATTGCGCTGGCTGCAGAGCGGACAAACGGGCGCTTACATATTGATGATGGTAGTAAGTGTGCTGCTGGTTTTTGTGCTCCAGTTCTTTATGAAGAAATAAGGGCTTACTATTCCAATGGGAAGGAGTAGGCTTGCGAAGAATATATTGATTTTGAAAATTTAAAAACAACCCCGGCTGCGGAGTTATACTCTCCTCTTCTTTGAAGAGTGGTCGGGGGTGAGGCCTATATTTATGATCGCATTGTTGTTGATATTGATACCCTTGCTTGGCGGCATTATTACTTTTTTCATAAAGAAAGAAGAAGGGGCAAGAACATGGTCGTTACTGGCGGCTATTGCAACTTTTATTGTTGCTATATTGGGCTTTACTATATGCAACAGTGCTGAGGCACTCACCTATAAGGCGCCCTGGATGGGCCTGCTGAACAGCAGCTTTTCTATAGCTGCCGACGGTATGGGCGCCATGCTTTGCATGCTTACGGCTATTTCTTTCCCGATCATATTTGTCTCAACATGGAACACCCCATATAGAAAAGCTAAGAACTTTTTAGGCCTGATGTTGCTTACACAGGCAGGATTAATGGGCGTATTTTTAGCTATGGATGCTTTGCTGTTCTATTTCTTCTGGGAGCTGGCTTTAATACCGGTTTATTTTATATGCTCTCAATGGGGTGGGGAAAAACGCATTAAAGTTACTTTCAAATTCTTTATTTACACTTTTGTTGGTTCGCTTTTAATGCTGGTGGGTATCTTATACATTTACTCTAAAACCAACTCGTTTGATATTACGGCATTTTACAATGCCCAGCTTCCCTTCGATCAGCAAATGTGGGTATTCTGGTTATTCTTCCTGGCTTTTGCTATTAAAATGCCGGTATTCCCTTTCCATACCTGGCAGCCCGATGCTTACCAGCAATCCCCTACTGCTGCAACAATGGTATTAAGTGGTATTATGGTTAAAATGGGATTGCTGGGTTTATTGAGGTGGCTGTTACCGGTTCTGCCCGTTGCTTCTTATAGTTGGGGAGATACGGTTTCCACTATGGCAGTTATAGGTATCGTTTATGCTTCGCTTGTTGCCCTTCAGCAAAACGATATGAAGCGCCTGGTAGCTTACTCCTCTATTGCTCACATCGGCCTTATGTGTCTTGCCGTATTTGCAGAAAATAAAAGCGCTGTGCAGGGTACTTTGTTACAAATGTTCTCGCATGGCATTAATATACTGGGCATGTGGGTCATTGTTGAAATCATTGAAAGGAAATTTGGCACAACAAAAATGAGCGAACTGGGAGGTATTGCCAAAAAAGCGCCGGCATTAACTATTTTCTTCTTTATAATAGCACTTGCCAATATAGCTTTACCGCTTACCAATGCCTTTATAGGAGAGTTCCTGATGTTCAACGGTATTTTAGGCGTAGATCCCAACATTTCCAAGTACGGGATACCTTTCGCCGTTTTAGCCGGGATTGGAATTGTTATACTGGGAGCTGTTTATACTTTAAAAATGGCGCGCAACGTATTTTTAGGCGAAACCAATAGTTTAACAGAAAGCGCTACCGATATTGTTTTTCACGAGAAAGCCATATTAGGTATTATAGCAATAACGATTATTGTGGCCGGCATTTATCCGCAGCACCTGTTACATTCTTTTGAAGATATTACCAATTCAATTTTAAATAAATCAGATGTGCTTCACCTGTTAAAGACGAAGCATTAAGCAATATAGTATGAATGCATTAGTACTCTCTGCAATATTTGGCGTTGTGATGATGTTTAGCGGCGTGTTCTTTAAAAGAAACGCTCCCATAAAAACAACAGGTATCATTGCTATGATACTGCTGTTAATAGCTAATTGCATGGAAATGAAAGGCATTAAATTGTTCCGGTTTGATGTTTCGGCATTTATGTCCTTTACCGATTATGCTTTATTCTTTAATTCCCTTGCCATTTTTGCTACTCTTGTCTATTTGCTGGTCACCTCTGGCGAAATGGAAAAAATAGGAAGAAACCTGGCCGATTATTTCGCGCTGATATTCTTTATCATTGCTGGTATTACTATTACCACCAGCTTCACCTCGCTGCTAAGCCTGTTCCTGGGAATTGAAATTATTTCCATTCCTTTATACATACTTACCGGGGCCGATAAAAAGAATTTAAAAAGCAATGAGGCCGCCCTGAAATACTTTTTGATGGGCTCATTTTCTACCGGTATCCTGTTAATGGGCATTGCCCTGATCTATGGCTCACAGGGAACGTTTTCTATAGATAAAATGAATTTTATTACAGATGCCAAATCCAATCCTAACCTGCACATTGCAGGTATGCTGTTCCTGCTGTTTGCAATGAGCTTTAAAGCATCTGTAGCTCCCTTTCATTTCTGGACACCGGATGTATATGATGGCGCACCCACTGTTTTCACTTCTTTTATGGCTACTATTGTTAAAGCCGCAGTATTTGTTGGCTTTGTGCGCCTGTTTGGAGGAGCCTTCGCAACAATGGAAAAAACATGGTCAATATGGGTAGCAGTAATGATTGCCGTTACCTTATTTGTAGGTAATATTACGGCCGTTTTCCAGCAAAGCGTAAAACGGATGCTTGCTTATTCCAGTATTTCGCAGGCGGGCTTTTTGCTGTTTGCTGTTTATGCTATGAACAGCGCAGCCCGGGAAGGATTGTTAATTTACTCCGCTGCCTACTGTTTGGCCACTATAGGTATTTTTGCAGTGCTGAGCAAAATGGACGATTACAGCTTTGAAGGCTTTAACGGACTGGCAAAGCGCCAGCCTGTATTGGCCTTTACAGGTACTATATGCTTACTTTCTTTAGCCGGTATTCCTTTAACAGCAGGTTTCCTGGGTAAATTTTATATGCTCAAAGCGGCTATTAATACAGGACAAAATCTATGGCTGGTAATATTTGCGGTAATTATGGCCGCTGTAAGCGCTTATTACTATTTCCGTGTCATACAGGCTATGTATTTTAAAGAAGGGCCGGCACAATCAGTACCTGCTACCCGTCTTGAAAAATATACGCTGATCTTCATATGCGTTCTTATTGTATTGCTGGGTATATTCCCTAACGCGTTTCTGAGCTGGCTGTACTTTTAGCACTTGACCCAATTTTTAATACTAACGGAAAAATATTACTGTTAAAATAACTCCCCCGCACACTGTTGCGCTATCCAACTCCTGCATTGCTTTTGGTCTAACCTGTTTTGAAATTAAACGGTAATATTTCTGAACATTCCTTAGAACCGGATAGCCAAAACTTTATTGCTATTGCATCTGTCCGGGAGTCTTCAGCATGACTGGCAATTTCTTTTCACCAACAGCATTTGGCAATGCTATTGCCGCAATATAGTTGTAGTTGTTCCTGCATCGGCAGAAAAAATATTATGCCGCCTCTTCACCCCTGAAACCAAAAAACAACTCTATATATATTATATATAAATCCCTCTGATGGAGATAACCATTTCTCCGTTTTGAAAGGCTTGTAAAATCGTCGTATGAAATAAACCATAAAACCCTCGGGTACCCCGGTTGCCATCGGGAATATCCAATACGATGATTTTCCTGTGGTCGCTGGCATTATGCGTAATTGCACCCACGCCTTTAACGGGATAAGTGTGGCTAAGATTAATAAAAATTATACGCACGAAAATTAACCAATAGCTTGAAGAAAGAACTATCGGATATATTGTACTGGCAGAGGCGGATAGCTTATTTCAGGGATGAAAAAGCCTATAAAGAGCTATACTTTCATTTCTATACACCCCTTCATCGTTTTGCAGTTACCCTTTTAGGCGACCCCGAAACCTCAGAAGAGCTTGTATCTGATGTCATGATAAGGATTTGGCTGATGGAAGAAAAATTAAATAATGTCAATCGCCTCGACTTATACCTGTTCAAATCTGTCAGGAATGCAGCACTGGCATGCATAAATGAAAACAGGCCGGTGATTTTGCATACCGGGGACGCTTCTTACCTGGACCGGGCGGGTTATTTCACAGCCGATTCAAAGATCAACACCAACGAAATCAGCAGCTGTATAGAAGCGGCAGTGAAGCGCCTGCCGCCGCAAAGCCGGTTAGTATTCAGGCTGGTGAAGGATGAGGGATTGTCTTACAAGGAAGTGCAATCGGTAATGGGCATCAGCAACAATAGTATCAAAACACATATACGTATTGCCCTCAAGCGTATCCGGCTGGCATTGGAAGATTTCACAAACGAAGCAAGCAGGGAAAAAATAAAATAAACATTCACTTCACCCCAGGCCATTATATTTCAATCTATAAAAGAACAATGGATGATAATACTGTAGATACCGAATTTTATGATCTTTTAGGTTTAAAGATGGCAGGAGATGCCTCGCCTGATCAGTTAGCGCGTTTAACACAGATTTTGAACGAACATGCAGCATTGTTATCCCTATACAACCATTTTGAAAAAGCAGGCCCTCCCCTGCCCTATCCCGGCGAGGTACTGGAACAGTCTTATGCCAGTCATTATGTAAAGAAAAAACTACTTGCAGCCCCCGTTCAGCATAACCAAACCGCTGCCGGCTCCGGAAAACGCCGTATAACCGGGCTTTATAAATACCTGGCAATAGCTGCGGCCGTATTGCCCGTTTTAACTTTTTCAATTTATTACCTTTCTATATTAAATACAAAGCCAAAAAATGCTGCTGACAATTTCAAAAATGAGGTTGCTACCGAAAGAGGTTCAAAATCAAAAGTAATGTTGCCGGATAGCACGCTGGTGGTGCTTAACTCAGACAGCCGCCTTACTTATGACAACAGGTTTAACAGGCACACACGCGAAGTAAGGTTGACGGGGGAAGCTTTTTTTGATGTAAAACATGACAGTGAAAAACCATTTATTGTCCATACGGAAAAAACAGATATAAAAGTACTGGGCACAGCCTTCAACGTACGCAATTATCCACAGGAAGATTTAATGGAAACCTCACTCATCAGGGGTAAAATAGAGCTGACTTTTGATGATGAAAAAAACAACCGGGTGATCCTGAATCCATCAGAAAAAATAGTCATCTCTAAAAGTGGTCTTTCAAAAACGGATAAAGACCTGCCAATGAGCTGGGAAGAAGATATTTTTAAGCTCACGCGCATTGCATCAAAAGACAGTACTATAGCAGAGCTTGCCTGGCTGGATAATAAATTCAGCTTTGTGAACAAATCTTTGAACCAGATAGCAGGAGAGCTTGAACGGGAATTTAAAACCACAATTATTTTCGGGAATGAGGCGGCTAAAAATTATAAGTACACTATCCATAGCGATAATTATGATTTGAACGAAATTATGCAGATCATCAAACTATCGAAAGACATCAACTACAGGTTTATATCTAAAGACACATTAATGATTGAATAAAAACTTAAAACGATTGCCATGCTTATTAATACGAGTTAACATACCACCCCAAAAGAAAGAAAAGGAGAATGCGCCAACATTCCCCTTTCCCGAATTACAATCACACATTGAGTTTGAGACCTTAATGTGATTTATTAATTGCAAAACGAAAATATGCAAAAAAATGTTCATTGGGGCGTAGCCAGCGCTATGCTTTTCAGAAGAATGCTTCTTTATATGAAATTGTCCCTGTTATTCCTGGTAGTTGCTTTGCAGGTGTCGGCCACTAATTTTGCTCAAAAGCGTATTAGCCTGAAAGCGAACAACCTTACCGTAGCCGATATATTAAACCAGATAGAGAAAACGTCGTCTTACCGTTTCAGTTATTCCAATGATGTATTGCCGTCAGAAATGATTGTTTCCATTAATGTGGTCAATGCCAATATAGACGAGGTTATGTCTAAGATTTTTGAAGATTATCCCCTGCGTTGGAAAACCTACAAAAAAACGAATGTGGTCATTTCCCCGGTGGATGAAGTGGTTATTATGAAACCCTCAGCCGTTGCGGAGACCGTCACGGGAACTATTCTCAATGAAAAGGGAGAGCCTATTGCAGGCGCCTCCGTTACCATTAAAGGTTCCACTATTGGTACTACTACTTCAGCAGACGGTACCTTCTCCATTAATGCAAACAAAGGAGACGTGCTGATTATTTCAAGCATTGGCTATACAGAACAGGAAGTAACGGTATCAGACCAGCCTATAACAATTGCGCTTACTCCTATTGAAAATAAACTGGACGAGGTAGTGGTTGTGGGTTATGGTACCATGCGCAAATCAG
>DAOLFI010000001.1:0-35316 GCA_035326385.1 Niabella sp. | reverse complement strand
GTAATAACTCTGGCGAAAGCGGTGAGCCTGCCAAATCTTTATCAGACAGCCTGCTGCAGCAGGTATTGGACGGACATGATGTAGCTATGCCTAAAATGACGAAACTACAAAGGCTGCAAAAAGAAGTCGTGGCGGAAATGGATTCTCTTAAAAAATTACCAGGAAACCATACAGCCCGCATTGCCTTGCTGGACAGCACTATTAAAAGCCTGGATTATGCGGATGTAGCCATGAATGAATGGATGGAAGGATTCAGATACGACTCATTAAAAGAGAATGAGCCGGCAAGGGTGGACTACCTTAAGATCCAGTTAGAAGAGGTAAATAAAATGAAAGACATCGTTCTTTCAAGCATTGAAAAGGCGGATTCTGTATTGGCTAAATAAGGGGAGTTTTTTGCACTGGCGCAACTACAATACAAAATTTATACTGCTATATCTTTGATTTTCAATGATGGGGGCTTACGCTTGATAACATAAATTTGGGAGGTGGCGGTAAGCCGTTTGAAACTTTAACAATGAGAGAATATTCTATAATTCTTCTTAGTTGTGGAAGCAACCTAAACCAAACAACGAAAGTTATTCATTACACAGCATTGCTCATAAAATAGAAAAGTCAGAAGAGTATGCGGAGCTTGACAGTGTAAACGCTCCGACACAGAGTATTATTCAACATGACATAACAGCTGTACGGCATACTTATACTCCACCTCATGTAAAGGGCGACAAGAATTTTAACGGAGAGTGTGATTTATATTCAACAGCAACTTTAAAAATTTCTGATGACCAAACCAAACTATATATTGAGCTATACCTGAAAGTAAAGGAGCCTCATCTAGACAACACTGAAGTCAGCGGAAAAGAAACATTTGTAATTTATGATACTAAAAACACCAGCAAAAAAATCAGGAAGATATTAACGGGAACAATGGACAGCGGTAAATTTATATATGGGGATGACAAAGGATTGCACTTGATATTCGAACCGTATACAATTTATGCTGAATGGGATATGATAAATGGTATTCCTAGTGGCGGAGGCAAGGCTCTTAGGCTGAAGCAAAAAGGATTGGAAAACTTTACGAAAGATTTTACTAAAAATGGATTGGTTAAAAAATGGGTATTTGAAGGCGAATTGAATAGTAATTTTGATGATAGCTCACACCCTAGAGTAAATATAGAAACCAATACCATATCTATTCTTGTTAAGCAGAATTAAAAGCCTACCGCCAACATTGGGCTTTATGCAAATTGGGCTGACGGAAGAACAATGAACTTTTGTGCTACTATCAGCTTCGGTTTCGGCTTGACGAATTTCTATTTGCTTTTGTACTTATCTTCAACAAAAAAAATAAAACCTTGCAGCGGCTCCGGGCGGACGGAATACTAATTCCCAACCTGCACAAAGCCCTGTTCGTTAGCGGTCAGCAGCAGACAACACCAAAACGACAATGAAACAGGTAATTTACATATTGACATTTTTGCTTCTAACAAGTTGCGGACAATCAAAATCCGAACAAACAACCACGACTGCTTCCGACACGATTATGGTAAACAATAATACAGTTACAACAGATACGGTTGAACTAAAAGAAACTTTTAACGAAGAAGATTTGCCTGTAAACGACTTTTTGACTGACAGGCTGAAACCGATTAGAGAAAACTTTAAAAGAATTAACTCAATTACAAATTGGACTTCCATTGACACCGAAGAATTATCAGAATCAACAGAAGGGGGAGAAGCAAAATTTTATTACCAAAACCGACAATTAGAAAAAATTGTAGCACGACACTATGGCGAAACATTTCAACTACTGACAGAATATTATTTGCTTAACGGGCAACTTTCTTTTGTTTTTGAAAAACGACATAAATACAACCGACCTTTGTATTACGACACGACTGCAATAAAAGAAATTAACGACACCGAAGCATTTGACTTTGACAAATCAGAAATCGTTGAAGACAGAAGTTACTTTGAGAGCGGAAAATTATTACATCAAATAAACAATCAAGACTGTGGTTCGCCATTTGCAGGCGACTACTTGCTTGAAGAACAAAAAAGAATAAAGACAGATTTGGACAAGCTTATTGAACAGGCAAAAAAGAAATAAAATGCCGAACCGCTAACATTCGGCTTGGCAATATGGCGGCGCGACGAATATATGCTCAACTTTTTGTTCGCTGTTCAGCTTCCCCGCCTGAATGACGCAGTCGGGCAGGAGTTCCGGCTGACGAATAACGCCGGACTATAGCATAAACAATGAACTTTTATTTATAAATTTGGCAGCAGTTACGGGCAAACGCCCGCCTGACCGGACGGGCAGGTCTCACGGAATACCGCCACATCGCCAGGCCGTACCGTTAGCCGTAATTAGTAACGTTTGCCAGCAAAGCTAAAAACCACTCAAACCGACTAAACAATGTATAGAAACTTGACAGAAACTAAATTATAAAACAGACAATGGAAAGTTTCTTTACATCGGTTGAGCAATACTCAAAACTTTCAGAACAAAGCAAACAGGAGTTGGCTTCCTGTTTGAAAGAGCTAACCTTACCCAAAGGACACATACTTATAAAACCCCACACCGTTTGTAATTACCTGTATTTTATAGAAAAAGGTTTAACCCGAACTTATTATTGGAAAGACGATAAGGAAATTACAGATTGGATAAGCGATGAACACTCGTTTGCCTGTTCCATCATCAGCTTCATCACACGCCAACCCGACAGGAGGGGTATAGAACTTTTGGAAAATGCTGTATTTTATTCACTTCATTACAACGACCTTGACAAACTTTGCAATAAACATCACGACATCGAAACGTTTACCAGAAAACTCGTATCGTTCGGGTTAATTCAGTTACAACGTAAATTAGATGACCTGCACTTTGCCACCGCTGTAGAGCGTTACCGTACACTGATGCTTACAAGTCCATCATTTATTCAGCGAGTGCCGCTTGGTATGATTGCTTCTTATCTTGGTATTACACAAGAAACATTGAGCAGGATACGTTCGCAGGTTTGATTTATATAATTTTTGCTCTGTCTGTGTTTGCTTTAAAGTTTATAGTTTCTTGTCGAACAAAGTCTTTGAAATCTTAATACACTTAACAAAAAGAGCAATCCACCTGTCAAAAACCATATATCCCAAATACTGATTGACGAATAGCCTGAATGTGGAGTGATGATAAAATATAGCCAGAGAATAACTGCCGCTGTTCCTCTGAAAATGAGAACCATCGTACAACACCAGCCACAAACGATAACTGACCTTTTCCATTTTGTTGTATTGCTACCGAGTAGCATTGCTAAACCAGCAGCAAAAAGAAAAAGCATTCCTGCAACTAAATTATAAATATAAAACCAGTCTTTTTCAAAAGCTTGCTTAGCCGGTTCTTTGGGCAACCCCCAATAAAAGTCGGCAGCCCAAATGAAGTGAACTACACCAAAAAGAAATGACCACAAAGCTGCTAAGTAAGCGGCATAATTCTTATTAACCTTCATCCATTTGAAACATTAGATGTCGTTAAATCTAATTTGCAAAACCAGAAGATATAAACTTCAGCCTTTCATCAAAATCATTTTTTGGCTCTACACTGGAAATTTCGATCGATTTTGCAAAAGCCATGAATTCATTCGGGTGCTTTTGTTTTTTGCCTGTTTTTATATTTACCGGTATAAATCTCGTCCACAACAATGCTTTTAAATGGGTTTCCTTTTCATCAGTCATTATCATTTCCACAAGTAAAAAATCTTGTGTAGCAAGAAGAAGCAGACTTGAAATCTTAATCAGCTCGTCATATTTAGCAGGTCGCAGATAGCTTATTTGATGGCTGCCGATAAACCATCCGAGTTCTTGTTGAAAATAAGTCGTCATTCCTATATTATATGCACTCCTAAGATGGTCTTCTCTTACATTTATAAAATAATCTATATACCGGGCATTATTTAAATGACCGAACATATCACAGTCGCTAAAGTATACTTTGTGCAGGGTTGATGGATTGTTGTTCATATTTATTCTATCTGCTATCTTTTAATAATGGAAAATCTACACGCAAAAGTATTGCTGTTAGTAGACAATGTTTTTGACATTTATCAAAAACATTGTTCCTTTTTGTTTTGACCTTTGTACTCAAAATAAACAGAAGAGAGGAACGATAAATTTAAAATACAGGAGTATGAGCAATACACAAACATTTCTACCGCCAATAGAAAAGCCCAAAGGCTTAATGATGAAATTGGTTTACTATCTTACCAAACGACAGCTTGGAACCGTGATCACACCTGTAAAGGTGTTTTCGGCAAGGTTGCCCATTGCCTTTGGAATGATGGGAGCAAAAGTTTATCAGTTGGACAAAAAACTGGTGTTGCCCAAAGAATTGATTTTTCTAATTCGCCACCAAGTTGCCCGAATGAACATCTGCGCGTTTTGTATGGATATTGGTAGATACAAGGCAATGAAAGAGCTGATGAACGAGGAAAAATTCAACGCTATTAGCGAGTATAATTCAAGCCCTCTGTTTAGCGATGCCGAGAAGGCTGCATTGGATTATGCAGGGGAGCTCACGAAAGAGAAAAAAGTTAATCCGCAAACTTTTTCAAAAATGGCAACCTACTACTCTGAGCGGGAAATTTGTGAAATCGTTTATCTCATTTCCAGCGAACATGTATCCAACATAACCAACATTGGATTAAACATACATTCGGACATGCTTTGCGACATTAGCAAAAGAAAAACTGTTCAAAGCTGATAAAACTTTCCGGAGGTTTACAGGAAGCCAATTCGCAGGAGTTTAATAAGCAAAAACTAATAAAAGATGAATACCATTCTTTGGCTTTTACAAATACTTGCTGCCCTTGCTTTTCTCTATTCAGGAGTATGCAAATTATTATTATCAGAAAAAAGATTAGTAGCAAAAGGACAAACAGGCGTTGAAGGGCTTCGTCCGGTATTTATAAAATTCATTGGCATTTCGGAAATAGCCGGTGTAATAGCATTGATTGCCCCTATGTGCTTGAACATTTCCGTTTGGTTAACACCTCTATCTGCATTGTGCCTGGCTTTCATTATGCCGTTTGCAGCAATAATACATTACAAAAGAAAAGAAGCCCAAAATGTTCTTACCAATGTTTTGCTCTTTGCTATTTGTATTTTTATAGCTTATGGAAGAACATATATAAAATGAAAAAATACTCAGCAGGCTTTATTTTAAAAAACGGTAAAATACTTTTGGGATTAAGAAGTAAAAACAAAATTCTTTATCCTGATGTTTGGGATTTTATCGGTGGCAACTGTGAAGCGGACGAGAGCTACGAAAAGGCTTTAATAAGAGAAATAAAAGAAGAAATTGGCATTGATGTTTTGACTTTTCAAAAAGTATTTTTTATTGAACAACCAGATGAAGCAATAGGACTTTGTATTTTTAACATAACGAAGTGGAAAGGAACAATTGAGAACAAACAGTCCGAAGAGCATCAAGAACTTGGTTGGTTTACCTTTTCAGAACTGCATAACCTAAAATTTCCACGCAAGGAGTATGAGTGTATTTTCAAAGCCATAAAAGACCTCTGCTTGACAAACCCAAAACGAACGACACAAATATTTTCAATGGCTGGAAATTACATATAATAGTATAAGTTTGGGTGTTAGCGGTCATTGTAAGAGAAACCGATAAAAAATGAAAACGAACAAAGAAATTATAAGCGAATTTATTGAAGCAACCAACTCAAAAAACTGGGAAAGAGTTTTGGAGCTAACGCATCTGGACTTTATCAGACATAGCTCTTCATTTCCTTATGAAATTATTTCTAATGCTGCATTGATTGATTTTCACAAGCAAGAGTTAGAAACCTTTCCAGACATGCGTGAAAACATCCTGCTCATTATTGAAGAAGAAGAGCTGGTAGCAGCAAGAATACACTTTTCAGGCACTCAATATGGAAAATTAGGGGACTACCCGCCAACCGGTAAAAAATTAGACGCGTGCTTTAATTGCTTTTTCCGTGTAGTGAACGGGCTGATAAAAGAAACCTGGGTTGAATACGACAACCTGAACGGGCTTATTCAACTTGGACATTATAAATGACCAGATTAACTTTGCAGCTTCTTAACCGGGAGCAATAAAAGCATTGTCAAACAAATGAACACCGATATTTTAAGCTCTGCTATAAACGACGAAATGGTAGAAATACCGGGCGGAAAAATTGAATTGCGTGATGACAGAACAAAAGAAAAATGGTCTGTCAATATCAAACCTTTTTTACTCGCAAAATTTCCCGTAACACAGGATATTTATTTTGAAATTACAAAAGAAACACCAAGTACTTTTACAGGCAACAGGCTACCTGTTGAAACCGTTACCTGGAAAGAAGCAGTAATCTTTTGCAATCTGTTATCTGAAAAATCAGGTCAAAAACCTTGCTACTCCTTGAGCGAGCATAAAGAAGAAATTGTCTTTGACCAAACAGCTAATGGATTTCGTTTGCCAACCGAGGCAGAATGGGAATATGCCTGTAAAGCCGGAACATCAGAAATCAGATACGATAAATTAGATGGGATCGCCTGGTATAAAAACAATTCGGAACAAACAACTCATAAAGTAGGACAGAAAAAGCCAAATGCTTGGGGACTTTACGATATGTTGGGTAACGTTTGGGAGTGGTGTTCGGACTTATACGATACGGAAGTGTATGGCTCATATCGTATTTTCAGAGGTGGCGGTTGGTGTGATGAAGAACGAAGTGTAATGGCAACTACCCGAAGAAGAAGTCATCCGTTAAAATTCAAAATTGACGATCTTGGATTTAGAATTGCCAGAAACAGGATTAAATAATCCAACTAACAAATCACAGAACGGCGGCGCATCGCCAGGCCATAGTCAAATATTAAAGCCCGCTTTTTGCGGGCTTTGTTTATTTTATCCTCTCATATATTCGTCTATTTCCTTACTCAGGCCTCCGAAGATATCATCAATGGAGCCCTCACCGGGAATGGCTTTAAACTTATCCTGCTCTTTATAGTGCTGTGCTACCGGTTCTGTATCATTAATGTACACCTGGAACCTTTTCCGGATCACTTCCTCGCTGGTATCATCAGAGCGGCCCGAAGTTTTTCCACGCTCCAGTAACCGCCTTACCAGCTCTTCTTCATTTACCTGCAATGCTAAAACAAGATCTATCTTCGTTTTCTTAAGATCTAATAATTTATCCAGTGCTTTTGCCTGGTTCAGGGTACGGGGAAACCCGTCAAATAAAAAGCCTCTTGCATCTGCATTTTTTTCAAGGCAGTTATCTATAATGCCTATTACCACTTCATCAGGAACCAATTGGCCGGCATCCATTATTTTTTTTGCTTCTAAACCTAAAGGGGTTTTATTGGCAATTTCACTTCTTAACAGATCGCCTGTGGAAAGATGCACCAGTTTATACTTTTCTATAAGACTGGATGCCTGTGTGCCCTTGCCGCTACCGGGAGGGCCAAATAAAACTAAATTGAACATTGATGTAATTGGTTTGATATATGCTAACAAATATAATGTAGCAAAACTATATTTCAGGTTTTTATGTGGTTTTTCTAAAAAAGGCAAAGTCCTATCACTTTAGCATTACAGGCAACTTTTTAGTACTTTTAGTTGTTTTAAAAGCAGGTATGAAATATTTCTTCTTCATATTATTCAGCATTTGTTGCTTATTTCATCAATGCCAGTCTCAAACAAAATCATCCCGATATAAAGACACAACTACAATGAATAACAAAAACAATCCTGTTTACTCCCGTACCGACACTGCCGGTGTAACGCTCAGCAATGAAGAGTGGCAAAAGATATTGCCGGAAGACGTGTATTACATTGCCCGCCAGAAAGGCACAGAAAGGCCCTGGACCAGTAAGTTTGAAAAGTTTAAAGAAATAGGTACTTACTACTGTGCAGCCTGCGGTAACCCGTTGTTTAAAAGTGATACCAAATTTGACAGTGGCTGCGGCTGGCCCAGCTTTTACGAGCCCATCAGTAAAAAAAGTATTATTTACTCAGAAGATAAAAGCCACGGAATGGTGCGTACCGAAGTACAATGTGGCCGCTGTGAAGCCCATCTGGGTCATGTGTTTGATGACGGTCCGCCCCCAACCGGTTTGCGTTATTGTATCAACGGCGTAGTGCTTGATTTTGAGAAAGCAAAAGAAGCGGAGAAAAAATATAATAAAGACCAGAAATAGCCGTATTTTACTGTAAGTTTGAAAAAACAGCATACTCATGCCATCCAGAAGACGATTTCTTGCCCATGCTTCGGCGTTAACCCTTGGCGGCCTTGCGCTTCAATCTTTCAGCGCCAAAAAGGTCTCTGCATCAGACATTATCCGTATTGGTGTTATCGGGATAAAAGGAATGGGATGGTCCAATACTATGTCCATGCTTAAAATACCTGGCGTACAATTAACTGCGCTTTGCGATGTGGATCAAACTGTTTTAGATGACCGCTTTGCTGAATTAACCAGCAAGAATATTGATACCGGCAGGATCAAACGTTATGGCGACTATCGTAAGCTTTTGGATAGTAAAGATGTAGATGCCGTAATCATTGGCACACCCGATCACTGGCATGCGCTGATGATGATTGATGCAGTAAAAGCAGGAAAAGATGTGTATGTTGAAAAGCCTGTGGGCAATTCAATAGAAGAATGCCGCGCCATGGTAGCTGCTCAGAAAAAATATAACCGTATAGTACAGGCTGGCCAGTGGCAGCGCAGCCAGCAGCACTTCAGGGATGCGGTTGATTTTGTACATAGCGGACAACTGGGCAATATAAGAACCGTAAAAGTTTGCTGCTACCAGGGCTGGATGAAACCGGCGCCTGTTGTTGCAGACAGTAATCCTCCGGCAGGAGTGGATTATAAACTGTGGCTTGGGCCGGCTAAAACACGGCCTTTTAACAGCAGCCGCTTTCATTTTAACTTTCGCTGGTTCTGGGATTATGCAGGCGGGCTGATGACTGATTGGGGTGTGCACCTGATGGATTACGCGATCTTTGGAATGAACGCTCCTGTACCTAAGACAGTGTCTGCATTAGGTGGTAGATTTGCATACCCTGAACTTTACCAGGAAACACCGGATACACTTACCGCGCTTTACGAGTTTGACAATTTTAATATTATCTGGGACCATGCTATGGGTATTGATAATGGCAATTTTGGACGCGATCACAGTCTTGCTTTTATTGGTAACAATGGAACACTTGAATTAGACCGCGGCGGCTGGGAAGTAATTGAAGAAAAACGAAGTGAGAGAAAAGTAGCTATACCGCGGAAAAGCCCTGCGGATAACGGACTGGATAAGCACACTGAAAACTTTATAGCAGCCGTGAGATCGCGCAAACAAAACGACCTGAACTGCCCTATTGAAACCGGGGCGCATATTGCCACTGTTTGCCAAATGGGTAATATTGCTTTCCGTAGCGGGCAGAAAGTGACCTGGAATAAAAATGCGGAAAGATTTACTGATGAAAAGCTCAACAAAAAATACCTGATGGCGGAATATTATAACGGGTATCAATTGCCAAAAGTATAATGCACACCAAAGGACAATAACTATCTCATCATTTTTTCAATCACTATTTTCTTATCAACAAACTGAACCAGAAAATAAAGAAATAATATAAAAAGAAGCTGCACCCAGAATTTCTGAATAAACAATAATACACTTTCTGCTATATCATTGTGATAAATAAATGCAGCTACATATAAAACAGCAGTGATCAGCGCTAATGCCAACAGTAAAAGCAGGTTCCATTTAAAATCGGTCTTATAATTTTCCCTGGTTTTTATACTACGGATAATATTAAATGAAAAACTATACGAAGGCTCCTTGCTGCTTTTTTCATTTAAGACATCAAAAACCATTTTATACAACTTGAGATCGGTTGAATCTTCATTCAATGAATCAAATTGCTTTTCTACCCGTTCCTGTATGTCTTTTTCAAAAGAATCCATTGTTCTTTATTTTTTCTTTTAAAATTTTTCTCGCCCTGAAAAGATTGGTTTTAATTGTTCCTTCCGGCATGCCTGTGACCGCTTCAATTTCTTTATAGGACAATTCATTAAAGTGATATAAAACAATCACAATTTTATAAGGAACAGGCATTTCATCCAATAATTGATTAATGTATTGCTTTATGTCTTTATACTCAGATAATTGTTCGGGAGTTTCTGTTGTAAAACTAAACGCTTCATTTACTTCATTAGTAATACACCTGTCATACTTTTTGTAATCCCTTACATGATTAAGCGCTGTCCGGTATGCAATGCTGGCGATCCATGTTGATAATTTTGAGTGAAAAGAAAACTTTTCAAGGTTGTTATATATCTTTATAAATACTTCCTGGGCAATGTCTTCTTTGTCATTTTCATTATCAATCAATTTGTCTATGATATAAAAAACAAATTGCTCATATTGTTTAACCAGCTGCCCGAATGCCTGTAAATCGCCATTCAACACATTTGATACCACCTCTTTTTCATTAAACATTGAACAGCTTTGCGTATTAAAAATATCGTAACCTTATTGGACACGAATAACGGGGAAAAGGTTTCATGAAAATTTTTTATATTTCTGAAACCTTTTGTCTTCATTTCGTGACTACTTACTAAAATAATAATTGATCAGATATTAAAAATATAAACAATGGAGGGTATCCTTTCTTTCTTTATGATTGTTGCTGTTGTGGCTATCATTGCAAATGTTGGTATTGAGTTTATGAATTTTTTACTGAAAAGACGTTTAATCAAATCGGGCCAGTTTGATGCTGATTATTTACAATTGTTAAAAAGAGCAGCCAGCAATCTATCTTCTTTAAAATGGGGTATCCTGCTGCTTTTCGGAGGTGCCGGGCTTATCCTAACAGGGTATCTTCAATTTGATTGGCAGCAGTCTGCCATTCCCTGGGGCATAGAAACTGTTTTTATTGCCGGAGGTTTTTTAGTGTATTATTTGATCGCTTCGCGCAGTAAAAAAGGATAGCCTTACTGTATTTTACTTTTCCTCGTTTACTATATACACCATTGTTTCATTTTTGGCTGAAACCAATAGCATTTGCTATACAGGGAGTTTTTATCCTTTAAAAATCAAAAAATACTTTAATGAATCTTTTCTTCTTTATAAGGAGCGGGCCATCGTACCTGCTTAAAAGCGGCTTTACACTTCCAAAACTGCTGTTTACCGACCGGCTATTTCTTTTATATCCTCTTGTGCATAGGTTTGTTGTTTACCATCCTATTATGAAGAAAAAAATCGCTGCACTTTGTTTGTGGATCCTTTGTTTTGCTTTTGTTCCATCTGCATTAAAAGCTCAAAATAGCGATTCGGTTTTGATAAGAGGCCGGGTAGCGGATTCGTTGCTGCAGCCCATTGCCTGGGCTACCGTAACCCTTTTTAAGAACGATTCGCTGATAAGTACCCGGACAGCAGATGAACAAGGACTCTTCGCATTTACTATTGAGAAGGCATCGGTAACAGCCGTTTCCGTTACAAGCACCTCTTACAACAACACAAATAAAAGTATTGATTGGGCGAAGGAAAAAAACGCTGTTCTTGATTTAGGGACCATCCTGCTATCAAACAAAGCAACCGAGCTACAGGGTGTAACCGTTACTGCATCAAAGCCCTTGATAAAACGCGAAACAGATAAGCTGGTTTATAATACCGATGCGGATCCGGAAAGTAAATTTCAGAATGTACTTGAAATAATGCGTAAGGTTCCCTACCTGTCTGTAGATGGCCAGGACAATCTTACACTCAAAGGCAACAGCAGCTATCGCATCCTTATCAACGGAAAGCCATCGGGCCTTGTAGATAACGACCCCAAAAGCTTTTTAAAATCATTGCCTGCATCCACCATCCAGGGCATTGAAGTTTATACAACGCCTCCCTCAAAATATGATGCGGAAGGGTTGGGCGGCGTTATTAATATTGTTACCAATAAAAGGGTTGGGGAAGGTTATAAAGGAAGTATCAATATTAATGGTAGCACGCCCGCTGGTGGTTCGGGCACAGGATTTTCTTTTACGGCTACACACAAAAAGCTGGGTATCGAATTATATGGTGGAGGCAACCTTTCTTATAACCCCTCTGTTACTAATACTACCTCTCGCACAACACCAAATACCCGGCTCGAAGTTTCGGGAGATAATAAAGGGAACAGTAATGGCCGTTATATTGGCTCTCAATTCAGCTATGAGTTAGACTCGCTCCAATTGCTTACCGCGCAATTAAATTTCAATGGCTTTTACAGAAAGGGAGACAACAACAGGTATTCCTTATTGCACCAACAAAATGAGATACAGGAACAGTTCAGGCAGTATGTTAATAGCAGGGGAAACAATAACGGATTTGACGGTGGACTGAATTACCAGCTGGGGTTTAAAAAACACAAATCGAAGCTATTAACTGTTTCGTACCGGTATATGCAATACAAAACGTATAGTACCATGTACAACCGCTTCTTTGATGAGATCAATTATCCGGCCATCGATTTTAACCAACATAACAATACTGATTATATAGAGCACACGGGGCAGGTGGATTACCTGCAAAATATTAAAAAAGTAAAAATGGAAGCCGGTGTGAAAACTATTTTCAGGAACAACAGCAGCTCGTTCAGCACTGCACCATATGATGATGTTATTGATCAGCTCCTGAATAATACGGCACAGCAGAACGCTTTTGAAAATCGCCAGTCTATACTTTCAGCTTACAATACTTATTCTTTTGCATTAAAAAGCTGGGGATTCAAGGCCGGTGCCAGGATGGAGCAAACCTTTAATTACATTGTTTTCAGCAGCACTTCAACCCCAATAAATAACCATTATTTTAACCTGGTGCCCTCCATTGTCATTAATAAAAATAATAAAAACGGGAGCTACCTGAACCTGGGATATAACCAGCGCTTAAAACGCCCCGGTATCAATCGCTTAAACCCCTTTGTAAACCGTGCCAATCCTAATTTTATAGAATACGGTAACCCTAACCTAAAGGCATCGCTGATGCATAGTTTGGATTTAGGTTATGGTATTAATAAGAAACAAGCTGTGAATATCGGGCTCACATATGCCTTTTCCAATAACCTTGACCTGAAAACTTCACGGTACGATACCGTTTCAAAAATCACTTATACCACCTACGAAAACTCAGGTAAAATTGATGCGCTGATCCTGAACGCTAATTTTAATATCGCTATTACCAAAGCATTAAGAACGGTCATGAATGGCAACGTGGCAAACTTCTGGATACAGACCTTTACTGATAATGATAAAATAAAAACACAGCAAATTCTTTTTACCGTCTCTTCTTCTAATACCTACACATTCGATAATGACTGGCTGGCTGGAGCTTCCGTCTATGTATATGGAAAGAATCTGGCTCCGGCCCAGGTGCAGGGAACTGTAAATGGCTATGTTGCAACAAACTTTAGTCTGAGTAAAAATTTATTAAATAAGAAACTCACCTTATCTGCTTACATAAACAATCCGTTTACAAAATACAGGAACATCCGCACAGAGATCACCTCCTATAATTTTATAGAGATCAATAACAGCCAGGAGTATTTCAGGCGATTTGGCTTCAGCGTTAACTACAAGTTTGGAAGACTGAAAGAAGATATTAAGAAAAATAAACGGGGTATTAATAATAATGATATTTCCAATTAATATTGTAAAACAGGCTTCATCTGTCAAGGCGCGCAGTATAATAAAGACATTCCAGCCATAATTTTCATCCTCTTTTTCTGACAGAGAATAGCCTGCATATACATCTACAATCGTTAAAAAGTTTATTCTTAGCTGAACGTTTGCACTTTACCATTCTATCAGGTTTCCATTCAATTCTTTTATACCATTTTCATTTCTCAACTCTCCCTGTTCCCACAAATCAATAATTTTGTCAGCGCTTTCTGAAGGCAACATATCAGCATCTGTTTGGGAAATTTCTGTTTTTAATTTTCCGGGCATAATACTTACAAAGTGTTGATTTTTAAATTCAAGTTTTAAGCAATTGGTCAGCATATTTTGCGATGCTTTTGCAATTCTATATGAATAGCTTACTTCTAAATCTTTATATGTTCCCAAGCTTTGCCTGCTTATAGAGCCAAATCTTGAATTTATATTTAATATAGTAGTGTTTCCATTCTCAAAAAAATTTGTGCTTAATGCTTTCAAAACTCTTAACATTCCTAAACAATGAACATTAAACAAGTTTAAAATTTCAGTGCTATAAGTGTATTTAAGTTTAGAAGCCTTTCCTCCGATCCCGGCGTTATTGATAATTAAATCTATTTTTTCATCTTTGACTATTGCCTGGATTTTGGAGATGCTATCGTTAGAAGAAATATCTGCAAGAATTAAGATCATATTCTTTTTTAATTTTCCAGAAAGCTCGTTAAATTCTGTTTTATCCCTTAAAAGTCCAAAAACAAATATCCCTGCTGAGCACATCTTTCAAATAGTTCTTTTCCACGTCCTTTAGAAATTCCTGTTATAAATATTTTCTTCATTTTTCTTTGTTTTGAGCATACAGTAAAGCTAATATATCCGAATTGATGAAAGAAAGCAATAGCTACGTTTCAACTCATGTGCCACAGCTAAATTAATCCTTAAACTTCGAAAAGGGAGGCGCCTGGGATATCATTTAATATGGTTAAACGGCTCTTTCATAGCTTTGTTGCATAGCTGAAAATATCATTTCTGCCCTTCCTTTACTGTTTCAACCATCCCAAATCTCAAATTCAGACTATCTTTGCACCTCCCTGAAGGGATCCTTCGGACAATTTTTGAATTTTTAGATTTTATGAGCGTACAACACTTATCAGAGCAGGAGATCATCAGAAGAGAAAAATTACAAAAGCTGCGGGATGCAGGTATTGACCCTTACCCGGCAGCATTATTTCCTGTAACCAACTATTCGGCAGATATTAAAGCGGGTTTTTCAGAAGAAACGAAAGAGCAGTTTGCTCATGTAAATGTGGCCGGCCGTATTATGAGCATTAATGATAAAGGCAAGGTTTTCTTTATAAAGATCCAGGACAAGCAGGGTCTTTTCCAGCTATACGTAAAACGCGATGAGCTGTACCCCGGTGAAGATAAAAGTGAATGGGATGTGCTGGTAAAACATGGCTTAGACCTGGGTGATTTTATTGGTGCCACCGGCTATGTTTTTGTAACAAAAACAGGAGAGACCTCCCTACATACACAATCACTGAAATTGCTTTCCAAATCATTAAAACCTTTACCGGTGGTAAAGCGGGATGAAGAGGGAAATGTATTTGATGAAGTTACAGACCCCGAGTTCAAATACCGGCAGCGTTATGCTGACCTGGTGATCAACCCTGCAGTAAGGGAAACTTTTATTAAACGAACCCGGCTGATCAACTCTATCCGTGAATTTCTAAATGCTCAGGGAGCACTGGAAGTAGATACACCGGTGTTACAGGCTATTCCGGGCGGAGCGGCAGCAAGACCGTTCATTACGCATCACAATGCACTGGACGTTCCTTTTTACCTGCGCATTGCCAATGAGCTGTACTTAAAAAGACTGATCGTAGGCGGGTTTGACTGGGTGTATGAGTTTAGCCGCAACTTTAGAAATGAAGGAATGGACCGCACGCACAATCCCGAGTTTACAGTGCTGGAGTTTTATGTGGCTTATAAAGATTATTTCTGGATGATGGAAACCACAGAGCAGCTCCTGGAAAAAGCCGCTTGGGATGTGAATGGTACTACCGATGCCACAATAGGAGATAAGAGCATTTCTTTCAAAGCGCCTTTTGCAAGGGTGTCTATTTACGATGCCATTAAAGAACATACCGGTTTTGATGTGAGTGAAATGGATGAAGAAGGATTGAAGGAGGTTTGCGGTAAGCTGAACATACATGTAGATAAAACAATGGGGAAAGGCAAACTGATTGATGAACTTTTTGGTGAAAAATGTGAACACCATTATATACAGCCTACATTCATTATTGATTACCCGGTGGAGATGAGTCCGCTTACCAAAAAACACCGCAGCAAACCCGGGCTGGTAGAGCGCTTTGAGCTGATGGTAAATGGTAAAGAAATTGCCAATGCTTACAGCGAACTGAACGACCCCATAGAGCAGCGCGAGCGTTTTGAAGAGCAGGCCCGGCTGATGGAACGCGGCGATGAAGAAGCCATGTATATTGATTATGATTTCTTACGCTCCCTGGAATACGGTATGCCACCCACATCCGGTATTGGCTTTGGCATTGACCGGCTTTGCATGTTACTGACCAACCAGTCTTCCATACAGGATGTACTGTTCTTCCCGCAAATGCGGCCAGAGAAGATGGATTAAGTCATGAGGTATCCAAATAAGACTGTCATAATAATTAATAATACAGATACTTTTTCTCAGTATAATTATGGTTTAAACGTAAAACATAAATAATAATAAAAGGCCCGCTCTGAACAAAATGAAAGCAGGCCTTTTATTATTTATCAGCATGGAGAAGCAGAAGCTATTCGTACTAAAGGTCTTTTGCATTTTTCATTAACAGAGTTTGGTAAAGATTTTGCCTGATAGTATTAAAAACTGTACGTATGGCAAAAGTTAACATTGGCATTGAAGCCAAAAACCTGAAAGTGGTTGCAAAACTCTTATCTGATGTGCTTGCAAACCAGCATGTGCTTTACATTAAAACAAGAAATTACCACTGGAACGTCTCTGGCCCCAGTTTTATGGAGCTGCACACGCTGTTTGAGGCCCAGTATGAAGAACTGGCCAGGGGCATTGATGAAGTAGCTGAACGGATAAGTAAGCTGGGAGAGCCGGTACCCGGCACTATGGCCGCATTTATTAAATCAGCTTCTCTTAAAGAAGACAGTACTATACCCAACCAGTCAGCCATGATCAGTAACCTGGTTAAGGATCATGAAGCTTGTATCAAATCTTTGCGTAACGGAATTGATGATTGCGAAGAAAAATACGAAGATTCCGGTACGGCTGATATGCTCACCGGATTGATGCGTAAGCACGAAACAAATGCCTGGAAACTGAGACGGTATTTGAAGTAAACAATGGTACATGACGGGCAATTTTTAAAAATCGTGTTGGATTAAAAGGCGTTTAATCTCTACATTCGTTATAAAATTGTTTGTCATGAGACGCACCTTTGTTATTTCCTCCATTCTTTCTATTATTGTTTGCTTTTTCCTGGCATGGTATATTAGCAAAAACTGGTTTGTTGTTTTAGCGGGGGTGCTGGTAGTTTCCTTTATGGGATATTACGATATGGTTCAGACGCGACACAGCATCCGTCGCATTTATCCTGTGTTTGGCAGGTTGCGTTATGTAATGGAAGAGCTGCGCCCGAAGATCTATCAATACTTTATAGAATCAGATATTGACGGCCGCCCGCTGAACAGGATCGACCGCTCCACCGTGTACCAGCGTGCCAAGCAGGATAATGATACCATGCCCTTTGGGACGCAGTTAGATGTTTATGCGCCGGGTTATGAATGGATCTGTCACTCTATTGTTCCAAAAGATTTTAAAACGTTGGATCATAACCCCCGGGTGATTTTTGGCAATAAAGATTGTAAGCAGCCTTACTGCGGAAGCATTCTGAATATATCTGCTATGAGCTACGGTTCCTTAAGCTCTAACGCTGTGGAAGCCATGAACGGAGGTGCTAAGCTGGGCAATTTTGCGCATAATACCGGAGAGGGCGGCTTAAGCAGTTTTCATTTGAAACAGGGAGGCGATCTTATCTGGCAGATCGGCACGGGGTATTTTGGTTGCCGGGATGAACACGGAAGTTTTTCTCCTGGTTTATTCGCGCAAAAAGCGCAGATACCCAATGTGAAAATGATTGAAATAAAAATCTCGCAGGGCGCAAAACCGGGTCATGGCGGTATTTTGCCGGCAGCTAAAAACACGCCCGAAATTGCAAAGATCAGGCATATTGCCCCGGGAACAACAGTAGAATCACCCCCTTACCATACAGCTTTTAACTCACCAAAGGGTCTGGTTCAGTTCATTAAGCAATTAAGAGATTTATCAGGAGGAAAGCCCGTTGGCTTTAAATTATGTATTGGCCATAAAAGCGAGTTCATGGCAATCTGCAAAGCCATGGTAAACGCAGATACCTATCCTGATTTTATTACCGTTGATGGTGGCGAAGGTGGTACCGGTGCCGCACCGCAGGAGTTTTCCAACTATGTGGGGGCACCACTTTTAGACGGGCTGGCTTTTGTAGATGATGTATTAAGAGGATTAAACATCAGGCAGCATATAAAGATCATCGCCTCTGGTAAAATTACAACAGGCTTCCATATAGCACGGGCGGCGGCATTGGGAGCTGATGCCTGCAACTGCGCACGCGCAATGATGCTGGCAGTAGGGTGCATCCAGGCACTGATCTGTAACACCAACCGCTGTCCAACAGGTGTGGCAACACAGGATCCTAAATTAACCAAAGGCCTGGTGGTAGATGATAAAATGCACCGTGTAGCCAACTACCATAAAAACACGGTGAAAACATTTGTTGAGCTAATGGGTGCAGCAGGGCTGAAAGGAATGGACTATATTACCCGCTCGCACGTTTACCGCAGAGTGTCGCTTACTGCCATGTACACTTTTGAAGAGATCTTTCCGTCTGTAAAATACGGCGACTTTTTAAACGGTGAAATGCCCGAAAAATATAAAGCCGATTATGCTTTTGCCGATGAAAACCAGTGGGGCGTTCCTACTATTGGCAGCTGGAGCATAGAGCGCGGAAATTAAAGACGCCCTGCCGGTAGCGGATTTTCTCGTATCCCGCCAGGTCATCAGGTATATCATTAGCAGTAAGGATGATATACTGGCGCTGTAGCTATATACTATCAACTAACCATTCATCAATACTCCACCTTATAATCTTTCTTAACCGGCTGCCCGCTCCATGCTTTTTTGCTGGTCCAGTCAGCCGGAGGGTCTGTCCAGAATTTATCATCGGCAGGCAGGCCCAATGGGAGAAAGCCCAGGGTTGCCATATAAAGGCTTCCTGTAGACGTATAATAATCCGCCATCATAGGCTGGTGGCCGTTAAAGCCCAGCACCAACCAGCCTTTAGAGTCAAAGTTCTGATTGCCCTCATACATGTTGTAAAATACTTTGGTTAAGGCGCAACGAACCTGTGCAGGCTCTACCCATAGTGGAAGCTGGTGCATTAATGCTGTTTGTGCTAAGGCTTGAAAAGCCGAAGTACGGTACGTAACAGAACGGCCGTATGCCGGATAGGTGCCATCCGGAGCAATAATACGCTCCAAATATTCTGCATAACGCACCATTCTTTTCACTGCCTGGTCATAAGCTTCGTTCACATTATATCCTTTCTGACTGTATTTGGTTTTAGGCTTTATTTTGAGCAAGGCCAGCAAATCTACCAGCATAGGATGTATTACATAAGAGTTGTAATAATCCATGCTGAACAGATCGCCATCTTTGTACCAGCTATCGCCCACATACCATTCGCGCATTTTATTCAATGCGTAATCTATTCTTACAGGGTCAAATTCTTCTCCCTGCAAACGGATAAAGCCTTCGCACATGGCAGCAAACAGCAGCCAGTTGTTATAGGCTCCTGTTCTGTCCCTCAGCGATTTAAATTCTGTAATAAACCGTTGTTTGGTTATTTCATCCAATGGCTCCCACAAGGCTTTGGGCGCCCGCATAAAGGCGTGCGCCAGGTAAGCTGCATCTACAATGGGCTGCCCTACTTCTCTGAAATTTAAATGGTCTGCACTCTGAGGGTCTACCGCGTTGGTAAGCCCTTTAATTACAAGTGCTTTGTATTGCTTCCTTAGCTGTCCTTCTTCTGTATCATCATCCGGCAGCTCCAGCCAGGGCGCTATACCGGCAAAGCTGCGGCCCACCGCTTCGAGATAAGTAACTTTTTCAAGCGCCAGGCCATATTGAGGGCCTTTTTCAAGCGGCATATTTTTCTTTAAAGTGCCGTTGGCAAGATTTTCCACCACCGGCCATGCTATTTTATGTAATGCTTTTACCCAATACGCACGGTCCTGCTGGCCCGAAGGCTGTGCGGCTTTTACAGCCATTGTTTTTTTATTTCGTTGAGCAAAGGAGGCTGGCACATTCCATAAAAGGAATGCCAGCAGTATAAAAATGCTATTTTTCATGCCTTGATTTGTATGAAAAAGTTATTCAAAATTTTTATCTCAATTAAAACAACGACTGCCCCTTTGCCAGTCTCTCATACCGCAGCAATGCCTCCAAAAAATAATAATCGGCATACACCAGCGGAACATCTATTTCATTATCATGCGGGATACTGCCTACAGAGTGCTTTAAAATAAAATCTGCGTTAGTGCCGGGCTTTGCCCTATACGTATCAGAGCCCAGCGATTGCAGCATTTTCACCGCAGCGTTTTTATATTTTTCTGAATCTTTTCCTTTTGTATAAGTGCTTAGTTCCAGCAGGGCAGAGGTGGTGATAGCCGCAGCAGAAGCATCTCTGTACTTTATTTTAATATTATTTGCGTTCGATTTTCCGCCAGGCGTATATCCCGCTTCATTTGCATTGAAATCCCAGTAAGGGATCCCGTCTGCAGGCATGTTTTTATTATTGATAAAATAATCGGCAAGGCCGCACGCGAATTTAAGGAAACGGGGATCTTTGGTTTCGCGATACACCATGGTGTAACCATAAACCGCCCATGCCTGTCCGCGGCTCCAGGTAGAGTTATCAGCATAGCCCTGCGCCGTTTCGCGGGCCATAACTTTGCCAGTTGCACTATCATAACAAACTACGTGGTAAGAGCTGTAGTCGGGCCTGAAATGATTTTGCATCGTAGTTTCGGCATGTTTAATGGCAATTTTTCTAAAAGTCTCATCACCCGAAACCCTTGAAGCAAAAAACAGCATTTCCAGGTTCATCATATTATCTATGATCACTGGAAAATAATACGTGGCATTTTCATGCCAGGAAACAAACCGGTTCCATGACTTAATACATCCTGCGGTTTCATTGAACCGGGTGCTTAATGCTTTGGCCGAATTGATAAGAATATTTTTATATTCCGGCTTATTGGCCAGCCGGTAAGCATTGCCGTAGCTGCAGTACATCATAAAGCCCAGGTCATGATGCTCGGTAAAATGTTGCAGAGGCAGCAGCTTTTCTGTCCATTTAACCGCTTCGGCTTTTAGTGCCTCGTCTTTGGAATATTCATACGCATACCAAAGGCTGCCAGGGAAAAATCCTGGTGTCCAGTCGTACATAGAGGTAGTCACCAGTTTCCCGTTTTTATCTGCTGTGCGCGGAAAAGCGCCGTTTTTCACTTCAAATTTTTCATTGGCCACTTTTAGCTGCCCGTTGAGCATGGTGGCTGCATGAGAAAAATTTTCTTTTACAAAATCTTCGGAAAGGGCATTGGCCGTTTTTTTCGATGTGGTGCAGGATGCTAATACTGCAGCAAATAAAAGCGTGATGAGGGTTTTTTGTGTACGCATGATTTTTACATATCGGTTATTGTTCTTTATTCCTTTAGTTTAATAAATATGCTCCAGCGCTTATTTATAAAAGGCTTGCTATTGTAAAAAAGCCATATCAAAAAGCCGCATTGCCTAAAGATAAGAACCAGCTTTTTGATATGGCTTCATGAATGTTATTTTTTATTTCCAGCCCGGGTTTTGTGTTAACACAAGACTACTTAATCTGGCCATCCCGGGTTTTGAGTAAGAGAAGTATTGCGTTCTCTTTCTGCCGCAGGTATCGGCCATGCATACAAATAATCTCCGCCCCAATTATACGTATGAGTATTTTGACCCCAAACCTGCTGTACACCAGCACCGTTGCCAAAAGTGGACTCTCTCCAGGTTTTCCAACGCAGCTCATCAAAGTAAATAACGCCTTCGTTTGGAAATTCCAGCCTGCGCTCTTTGCGAATACGCTCACGCATATCTGCTTGGCCGGTCACATGAGTGGGTAAAAGAGAATTAGTTTGTTGCAAACCGGGCATAGCTACACGGCTCCGAACCTCATTAACTTTGCTAATAGCCCCTGGGACATCGCCATTTTCGTTCAGCGCTTCTGCCCATAACAGCAATACATCTGCATAGCGTATCAGTGGCATATCAGTAGGGCCGTAGCTCCTGTTCAGCGTTTCAGAAGTACCTTCATATACAAATTTCCTGTGCAGGTAATAAAAGAGGGGCCCCGTATCTGTACGCAAATCTCCTGTAGGTACCCCGTCTGTGCGGTATGGAAAGCGGCTTGTAACAACATTATTAGCTGCTCCCAGCACCCCAACGTAAGTTGAATACGGAGTAATTACATTGGCTGCAAGCCGGGGATCCCGGTTTTCGTATGCAGCCTTAATACGGGCCTCATTACCGGTGGCTAAATATTTGCTCATATCAGCACCCCTGCCTGATGCAGCAGTAATTTCCTGCGAAGTCATATTATCCCTAAGAAAATATACCTGGCGCGCCTGCGGGGTCATGCCGGAGTAGCCCGGGATAAGATCATCCCAGCGAAAAACATTTCCATCAGTTTTTTCATACATATCTACCAGGTTGGGAGATACCAGGTATGTATTCCAGCAAGAGCCAAAAGAAGACCGGGTACCGCAAAAAAACTGTGTAGTGGATCCAAGTCCTGGAACCCCAATATTTTGCAGCGAAAAAATCATCTCATCACTTCGTTCATTAGCTTCCTTAAAAAGTTGCTGGTAGTCTCCAAAAAGCTTAAACCCTATGTCTTTTACTTTTTGAAAATCGGCGGCTGCTTTACTCCATTCTTTAGTGTACATATAGGTTTTGCCACGTAGCGCATACGCTGCACCCTTGGTAGCACGACCATAATTTGCGTTCCCCGAAGCATATTTATCCGGGAGATTAGCCTCATTAATACAGTCTGTAAGATCACTTATAACCTGATCCCAAACCTCCTGCTCTGTAGACCGGGATTTCATAAACTCATCATAGTTGGTTGGCTCCAGGTAAATAGGAACCCCCTTCCATAATTGGTTAAGCCGGAAATAGAAATAGGCTCTCAAAAATTTTGATTCCGCAACAAGCCGACCTTTCTTTTCATTGGCTGATGGCGATTTAAGAGGAATATTTGCAATTGCATCATTGGCCCGGATCACGCCGGTGTAAAAATATCTCCAGGCATTACTGAAAAGACTATTACCAGGGGTTGTGGTTCCCTGCAGCAACCCTTCTGCATCACGGTATTGTCCTGTAGGACCCAAACGATCGTACTGATAAATTTCCAGGTGAGAGGCGCCTCCCGTATTAATATCCAGCCTAAGCGCATTATAAATGCCCTGAACTCCCAGGTCTGTGAGGTTGTCCGAATTCCACATGTTCTCTGTAGCCAGCCGATCATACGGAGCTGTATTCAGCAGCCCTTTTTTACAGCTGGTAAGCGCAAATATCAGCAGTAAACCTGTTATTGATAAAAACTGTTTCATATTGTCAATGATTTTTTGTTAGAAGGTTAAGTTAAGGCCAAATGAAAACTGCTTCATAGTCGGGTAAGTAGTGCCTGTTCCAATCTCAGGATCAAGTCCCTTGAATTTAGTAATGAGGAGCACGTTTTCACCTGAAAAATAGATCCGGGCCCTTTGCATAAGCACTTTACCGGCCCAATCTGAAGGCAGGTTATAACCCACTTGCAGGTTTTTTAATTTTATCCAGGTGGCATCATGCAGCCAGTGATCGCTTGCAACAGCAGCGTTTTGCGGATCTGCCGATCTTAACCGCGGATTGGATGATGTGATATTTGTTCTTGGATCATTAGTATTGGCCGGATCATAAAAATAATGATCTCTGCCATAGAGAACCGGGAGTGCAAATCCGTTTCTTACTGAAGAATTATTATACACATCATTCCAGTAATATTGATGTCCTGTTGCGCCGGCCCATATCATAGAAAGATCAAACTGCTTCCATGTTACTGTAGCGTTCAGGCCAAATACAAATTTAGGCAGTGAAGACGTACCCGTAAAATATCGGTCAAAGCTGTTACCATAATCGCCATCGCCATTCAAATCAGCATAAATCAGGTCACCATACCAGATAGCATTGTTTCTTACTGCGTTTGAGGGGCGCAATGGATGCCCTGCTGCCAGCATAGCTTGTGCCCATGCCAGATCTTCCGGAGTACGGATCATACCGTCTTTGGGGCCCCCGTTTATATTCACGCTTCCATCTGTATTAAAATAGGTACCGCTGCCGCTGTATACTTTATACAGATAATACTCATCCACCTTATGATCCTCAAGCCTTCTTGTTGTGCCTCCGGTAGACACATCTCCCAAATTAGACCGGTACACACCGTTATCAAAGCCCTCTACTAATTTGCCTTTATATTTAACAACCTCATTGGTGTTATAAGATATATTACCGGAAACATTAAAGGTAAAATCCCCGGCCTTACCCCTGTATCCCAACATTAATTCAATACCCTTATTCACCACATCTGCAGTGTTTTCAATAGGAGCAGCAATGGTACCAGCTGTTAGAGGAATTGGAGGCACAGTAAGAATACCATAAGTATACCGGCGATACACATCCAGCTCAAGCGTTAGTTTATTTTTCCATAAGCCTCCCTCCAAACCAAAGTTGGTAGCTGTGGATGTTTCCCATTGTAATGCCCGATTAGCATAAACGCTTTGCGCTAACCCAGCCACCTGACTGCCATTGAAAGAATACAGCGCCTGATCATAAAAGGACTGCCAGATATAATAGTTCCGGGGATCATTGATATCATCATATCGCCGGGCCACATTTCCGGTTTTACCCCAGGAGGCTTTCAGTTTTAAATTACTTAACCAGTCTTTTGTACCCTGCATAAAGCCTTCTTCTGAAATACGCCATCCTGCAGACATGGAAGGAAACACACCCCAGCGTGTTTCGGGAGAAAAGCGGGAAGATCCGTCATAACGCAGGTTACCTTCCAACAAATATTTTCCTTTATACCCATAGTTTACTCTTCCAAACCATGAACGCATTGCATCGTCATACTCAGTACCGTTAATACTCACTGGCTCTACAGCGCTGCCAGGTGTGGTAATATTATAGTCAATAAGTCCCCGCTTCGTGCCGTTAAAATTGTACCAGTTTACATACCACTGATTATACCCGAATAGAGCACCAATATCATGATCATTTTTTATCGTTGTTGTGTAACGCAGTACATTGTCAAATGTGAGGCGATAATCTTTGTTAAAGCTGTAGTAAGTAGTCAGGTTACTTAATGCAGGAAGAGGTGACATAAGCCCATTTGTTCTGAAATTCCACCGCTCGCTTGGTCCCGCATTGGCATGTGAGTTATATTCGTTCTGACGGAACTGGTAATTCATGCGGCTTTCAAAACTCAGTCCCTTTAAAATAGTAAAGATGGTGTACAACGTAGTATTTAGCCGGGTTGTTTGATCATCACCAGCAGTATTATTTAAAAACCCAAGGATGTTGTTTGCTGTCCCCGACTCTCCAGGAGCTTGCGCAAATCCATACCTGCCATCATAGTAGGGTACCACACCCGGTGTTGTTTGCGGCAGAAAGTTAAAAGCGCTTTCTGTATTTCCCATCTGGCTTAACTGTGTAAGACCAAAGGTTTGAGTGCCTACCGTAAGGAATTTAGCTACTTTAGCTTCTATATTGGCACGAAGCTGATAGCGCTTTAATCCCGTATTTTCTATACTGCCGGGATTATCCAAATATCCGAATGAGGCCAGATAGGTGGCTTTATCTGATCCACCATTTACAGAAACGGTATGATTTTGCAGGATCCGGCTTTTGCCATATAATGCATCGGCCCAATCTGTATTGGGGTAAGCGATATAATTCGGCACACCAACAGCGTTTATCTGGTTCGGAATTTTACTGGCCGAATCCTGTTCTATTATTGTCTGATCCGAAAAAATAGGTGCACTGCCAACATTTATATGCCCTTCGTTAACCAGCCGCATGTGCTCAGCATAGTTAGTAACAAATTTAGGAAGATTCATTGGCCTTGTAAACGACACGCCCCCGCTATAGTTGACTGTTGTGCGGTTTTTTGTTCCTTTTTTGGTAGTGATCAGTATAACACCATTTGCTGCCAGTGTACCATAAATAGACGCAGATGCGGCATCCTTCAACACAGAAACGCTTTCTATGTCATTTGGATTTACTGCATCCATAGAGCCAATAACACCATCTACAAGCACTAATGGACCTGTAGAGCTGAGCGTTCCGGTACCACGAATTTGAATATTGGCACCATCTCCCCTGGGATCACCAGACCCCTGGCGCACAAAAACACCAGGCATTAAACCTCCAATAGCTGAGGAAACATTTGTAATTGGCCGATCAGCTAACTGCTTTGCCGAAACAGTAGCTACAGATCCCGTAAGATTCACTTTTTTCTGCGTACCATAACCCACAACCACCACTTCATCCATCGCCGCCTGCGCCGACTTTAATACCACCGTAACATCCTGCTGTGTGCCCACATTCTGTTCCAATGTTTCATAACCTACAGAAGAAATCACCAGCACACTGTTTGGGGCCGCATTGATGGAAAACGTTCCCTCATCATTAGTATTAGTACCAACAGACGTATTCTTCACTAAAACCGAGGCACCTGCAATCGGCTTTCCCTGGTCATCCAGCACAGTACCGGAAATTTTATTCCCCTGGGCATGAAGAAAAAGGGGTAAAAGAAAAGTTGCGCCAACCAGCACCCAGAACCTGAGAAGGCACAAAACATGCATCGTTTTTTTAAAAAGCGTAGTTGTGATTTTTGTATAAAAAAAAGCATACTGAAAAACAATCGTTAAAAAAATTAACACTTGCAATGTATTGTTGAAAAGAAGCGAGGGCGGAGAATTTTCTAAACTTTTAGGGTGAATTTCTTAAAGCAAACCATAAATTGTTGATTTTCAATCAACAATTTATGGTTTAAAAATTTTTGGGGAGGGTCTATTTAAAAAAAATTTAAAATTCCCGCTTTGTCATAAGCTTTTCTTAACATTTCATCTTAATTTGTACCTATGCCAAAACCGTTATGGATACAATTCATACAAAGCATTGGCTTTTTGCTTCTGTGTATAAATACACTTTGGGCCCAGCCGTTTTCTTTCCGGCAGTTTTCTGTGGAACAGGGGCTGCCCAGCTATAGTGTGATTTCCATTACGCAGGATAAAAAAGGGTTTATATGGCTGGGCACCACAGACGGGTTATGCCGGTACGATGGTATACGTTTTAAAACATACAGAAGAAACTCCGAAAACACCTCACTGATATCCCATAATAATATCCTGTCTCTTTTTACCGATGTTAAAGGCCAGGTTTGGGCCGGCACTTCGAATGGACTGAACAGGTACAATGAAAAAACAGATACTTTTGAACATACCGGCCTTAACAACAGCACAGGAGCTCAGGTCTTTGCAATTTATGAAGACTCGAAAGGGCGGCTTTGGGTGGGTGGGTCAGATGGGCTGACACTCATAAACAATAAAAAAAACATACCTTTTAATATAAAAGGTACTGTTAAAGCAATTTTTGAAGACAGCGGGGGGAAAATATGGATCGGTTCGGATAAAGGTGTAAGCATACTTGAAAACAGGAACAATAAGACTGTTTTAACAACACTAAGCGCATTGTTAGCACATCCTTTGCCGCCAACGCTCCAAAAAGTCACTTCTATTGCAGAAGATGCAAATCATAAAATCTGGATCGGTACTCAAAATAACGGGGCTTATTGTTTCGATCCTCATTTCAGAAGCCTTACACGCTACCAGAGCAATAAAGCCAGCAGCACCGGCCTTATTAATAATAATATCCGCCGCATTTTTTTAGACAAAAACAAAAACCTTTGGATCGGAACACAGGAGGGGATCAGCATCATAAACCCGTTAACCGGCAGCTTTCAAAACATAGCCCATAACTCTGCCAATAAAAACAGCCTGAGCCAGAACTCTGTTCATAGTATTTTCCAGGATAATAATGGCTCTGTATGGGTGGGCACTTATTTTGGTGGAGCTAACCTCTGCTATGCTTACAATACCCCTTTTTCAACCCTGCAAAATGATGACAAAATCAACAGCATCAGCAATAATGTCATAAGCAGCATTGAAGAAGACAGGAAGGGTAACCTATGGATAGCAACAGAAGGAGGCGGCCTTAATTACTATGATAAAATAACCGGAGTTTTCCGCTTTTATAAACATGACCCCAAAGACAGCACCTCTCTTGGTTCGAACCTGATAAAAGAGGTTTACTTAGATAAAGAAGATCATCTCTGGCTGGGAACCCATGGCGGAAGCCTGAATGTTCTGGCTCCGGGTACATCAAAATTTATAAGATATCCTATAAATACAGGTACCTCTCCTGTAGGAGAAATTTCTTCAATAACAGAAGACCGGAACCAGCACTTATGGGTAGCGTCTAACTCCGGGATCCACATTTTTAAGAAATCCGGAACTTCTTTAACGGCACAGCCATCTGTAAAATTTTCTGTAAGAGGAATCCCTAAATATTTATACAGGGATAACAATGATGATATCTGGATTGCTGCTATTCCTGGCTTATACCTCCTGAGAGAAGACCGTTTAGAAGAGCAGGACAGCTCCTGCACCATAAATTGTTTCCGGGAAGATGATCACGGTACATTATGGATGGGCACTAATGGCAGCGGGCTTTTACGATTCAATAAAAAGAGCAGGAAGCTCTCGAAAGATAAGCACCCTTTTTTACGATCTCTGAACATTCTTGGTATTATAAGTGACAGTGATGGTTCTTTATGGTTAAGCAGCAGCAAAGGACTGGTTCATTATTATCCTGATAGTAAAAGATACCTGCTATATACAACTGCTGATGGTATTGCCGGGAATGAGTTCAATTATAATTCTTTTTATAAGGGCAAGGATGGCCGTTTTTATTTTGGCGGCTTTAATGGCATTACCTATTTTCTTCCCGCCGAGATAAAGAAAAACCACTTTACAGCGTCCCTTGTTTTTACCGCTTTAAAGCTGGATAGTAAGGAAGTAAAAGTTAACGGTGCAGAAAACATTTTAAAAGAAAATATTACAACGGCCCCCAAACTAACCTTTGCCCATAACCAGAATGCTTTCACCATTGAGTTTGCTTTGCTGAATTATATAAAAAGCGAAAAAAACAAATATGAGTACAGGCTGGAAGGTTTTGACAAAAGCTGGAAAGAAACATCAGAAGGATCTGTTACCTATACCAATCTTCCTTCGGGATTTTACACGTTGTTTGTTAAGGGCGCCAATAACGATGGGCTATGGAGTAATACCATTTCTGTTATGATACAGGTAAAGCCTCCATTCTGGCTTACCTGGTGGGCCTATTGCTTTTATGCGCTTATTGCCGCTACTATTGTATTTATTGTTGCCCGCTTTTTCTTTTTGCGGGTGCTGATAAAAAAAGAGGAGGAACTGCACCAGGCCAAACTGAATTTCTTTACCAACGTGTCGCACGATATACGTACGCATCTTACTTTAATAATGACGCCGGTAGAACGGCTTCTTAATAATGCCCGCGACAATAGTTTTATACAACAGCAGCTTACCCAGGTAAAATCAAATACCAACCGCTTGTTGGGGCTGGTTAGCGAGCTAATGGATTTCCGCAAAGCAGAAACCGATCATTTACAATTACATCCAAACCGGCAAAACCTCATTCCTTTTCTACAGGAAATATATGAAAGCTTCAGGGAGCTGTCCTTATCCAAAAACATCAGCATGTCTATGGTGCATGATGAAGATTTTGCAGAAGTAAATTTTGACGAGCGGCAGCTGGAAAAGGTTTTCTTTAACCTGCTGGCCAATGCGTTTAAATTCACTCCGGAAGGAGGGCAGATAGACTTGTATATATCATGCCAAAACAGCAACAGTGTAACAGTAAAGGTCTCTGATAACGGGCTTGGTATAAACCCGGCATATATTAAAAATTTATTCACTAATTTTTTCCAGGTAGCCGATCACGGCTTGCAAAATACAGGTTATGGTATTGGCCTGGCTTTATCTAAAAATATCGTTGAACTGCATAAAGGCACTATATCTGTTGAAAGCACACCCGCACAAAACGGTAAGCGGGGTAAAACAGTATTTACAGTAGTACTCCCCAAAAATGCGCAACTTACACCTGCCCCCAAAACAATACCTGCACCAGTCAGTCACCCGATGCCGGAGCTGGTTTCGTTTTTTGTTACCTCCGAAAAAAATCCGGGAAAAGATATACTGCCCGATTTTAAAAAATACACATTATTAATTGTAGAAGACAATACCGAGCTGGTACAGCTGATCAAAGAAACACTTGCTCCACTGTATAATATCATCACAGCCGAAAACGGACAATCCGGCTGGGAGGCGGCCACATCTGAAATTCCGGATCTTATGATCAGCGATGTAATGATGCCCGAAATGGATGGTTATGCTCTTTGCGAAAAGATAAGAATGGATGAAAGAACCTGTCATATACCGGTAATACTGCTTACAGCAAAAAGCGCTCAAACCGACCAGGTAACCGGGTTGCGGCAAGGTGCTGATTTATATCTTACCAAACCCTTCAGCATAAAAGTTTTAGAGTTAAGCATACAAAACCTCTTAACGGCACGCGAACGGCTTAAACAAAAACAGTTAAAAGAACTGGCAAGCCTGTCTGTTACCCGTGAAGAAAAGCCATCATCAGAAGATGATCTCTCTTCAAATGATCTTGACAAAGCTTTTCTGGAAAAAGTCATCCATCTGATTGATCAGCATATTGACAACCCCGGCTTTGGTGTAGATATGCTTTCGCGGAAAGTAGCTATGAGCGCTCCTGTTCTTTATAAAAAATTACGGGCGCTCACCAATATGTCTGTTAACGAATTTATCAAACTGCAGCGGTTCAAAAAAGCAGCAGAACTGTTAGCTCAAAAAAGATTAACCGTTAATGAAGTGTCCTTTGCTGTTGGCTATGATGACAGGAAATACTTTAGCAGGGAGTTTAAAAAATACTTCGGGGTTTTACCAAGTGAATTCAGCCCTGATTCGAAAAAGTTTAATCCGGAGCGCGAGCGCTAATATTTATGTAACTAATATTACTTATAAACATAAGGCGCCTCCATTTTCCAAAATCATTTCATAATGGTAAAAGTATATTTCCCTTTTAATGTAGGGCTTTTACTAATCAGCCTTATCCTGTATAACTCTTTGCCCCATACATTCGAAAGCCTTTTATCTTCCAGTAAAACGGTATCTACCTCAACATCAAACAACTGTTTTGAATAAGTAAGCGCAACCTGTTTCCCCTCTTTTTGCAAAAGAACAATACCTTCCTTATCCGTTACCGGCTTTACAGCTACCAAAAAATTAATGCCGGACGGCGCTTTTATTTCAGAGAGCTCAAACACATCTTCTATTTTCAGCCCTTTGGCTGATAGAGTGTAGGAACGCTGCCAGCTTTTTACCGCAGCATTCTTATTATATGCACCACTTATATCAAGACTGAAGCGGCTCTTAGCTTTGTCAAAGCTTACATTGCGGGATTTATACATAGCTCCAAACTGCTGGGCTTCACCATTAATCGTAGGCAAATTATGATAATTGCTTTGCATGGTCCATATAGAATACCGCTCACTGCTGAATGTTTGCCGGGTATAAGTGCCTACTCCGGCATCTACAAAAAACGGGATGGTATCAACATATAAAGAAAAAGTTCCTACATCATTATGATTGTGGCTTTCATTATTAAATCCGCCTTTGGCAGCAAAGAAGTAGTTTTTGTTTTTCATGTAGCAAAACTCTGTTTGGTCATACCAGGTATAGGGCGCCAAAGGCAATGCCGGCTGTACATTTGCTATGTCTTTATTATAGGTAATGCTCTGCAGTGTTCTGAACATATCCCGGTCAGCTCTTATCTTTAAATCATCATTCCTTTGCTTTAATAAATACGAAGCAAAGGCTTCCATTTCTTTACTGTTCACGGCTTTTCCAAAGCGATATATCAGCGGTGCATCGCCTCCGCCTTTAGCAGAAGCATCGGCAAAGTTTACCACCCATTCGTTACCTACATAGCTGCGCGAAATATATTCACCCATATTTTTAACAATGGGCTCTTTAAAGATAGAGATCTTTCCCCCGGTTATATCATATAATATTTGCAGGTAATCGTACAGCTTCCCTGCGGCGTGCCCCCAATAAGAGGGACCTTCCTCGCAGGCGCCGTCATCTTTATTGTAATTAATGAACTGGTCAACAGAGCGCATGGTTTTATACACTGCTTTAGCCAGCTTATTTTTATCATCTTCCATTAAGGCAAAAGCCTGCAGCACATTGCTGTTGCACCATACATTCCAGTTGTTGATCACCTGCGACGGGCTTAGTTCAAAGCCCATCCACCAAAAATGGTTTACACTCATATAAGGTTCCAATATGCGTCTTTCTATCTCATACTTCAACCGTTGGGCAATGAGCGGGTCGGCTTTATCAAATTCTTTATTCAGGAAATAATAGATCCACGAGAACGTAGCGCCTACATCACCGGCAACAAGGTCAATGATCTGCTGATTATGATCGGGAAATTTTTTGTTTTTTAATTGTATGGAAAGATGCGCCGACAAAGACCAGGAGGTCATTTCGCAGGCAGTAAAAATACCATCAATAAGCTGATCCATAAACCGGCCTTTACCTTCGGCCATTTCAGCCAGAAAGAGGGCTGATACAGCATTAAGATTCCTGTTATAAGGCTCTTCCATTATAATACGGGAGCCGCTCCTGGAAAATTCGAGGTAATCCGTTGCGGTTATTACCTGCCATTGATACGACAGGAACTTTTCGCCGGCTTCAATAATATCGGCTTTGTAGTTTCCCAAAAACTGGTTCCAGCCATTCCTGTCCTGGTATGATGGATATGGGATCCACTGCTCTTTTGACAATAATACAGTTTCCACAAAAAGCTCATCTCCCTGTTTTTGCAAAAGGTTCCGGGGCACAAGCGCTATTGCATGAACACTGAAAAAAATTACGAAGAAAAACAGTATGCCGGTTCTTTTAAAAAAGCAAGCTATATTCACAATAAAAATATTTGGAGAAAGTTATTAAATATAAACGACATTATTGGGGCTGTTAAGAGAACAAACGTTTGCTCAACTTTTAAACTGCATTGTATGGCTGATATTAAAAAAGAAGATATTAAACAGGAGGTTTTTGATTTGTATGACGATTATGCACATAACCGTATCAACCGGCGGAATTTTGTGCAGAAACTTTCTGTATATGCTGTGGGAGGCCTCACTGTTACATCACTCATGAGCTTCTTAATGCCCGATTACAAAGGCGGTGTGCAGATTAAAGCCAACGATCCGCGTATCAAATCAGAATACATTACTTACAATTCATCTAAAGGTGGCGGAACTATTAAGGGTTTGCTTTGTATGCCTGCTGATGCTAAAGATAGATTAGGCGGAGTGGTTGTAGTACATGAAAACCGTGGATTAAACCCTCATATTGAAGATGTGGCCAGGCGTGCGGCCCTGGCCGGGTTTATTGCTTTAGCGCCCGACGCATTAACACCTTTAGGAGGCTACCCAGGCACTGATGATGAAGGTCGTGCCTTACAGGCAAAACGCCAGCGCGATGAAATGCTTGAAGATTTTATTGCAGGATACAGCTATCTGAAAGAAGATAAGAACTGCAACGGCAAGATAGGAGTAGTAGGTTTTTGTTTTGGCGGATGGATTGCTAACATGATGGCTGTACGGATTCCTGAATTGAATGCAGCTGTACCTTTTTATGGCGGGCAACCACCTGTTGAAGAGGTTCCAAAAATCAAAGCACCACTGCTTATACAATACGCGGAATTAGATACCCGGGTAAATGAAGGCTGGCCGGCTTATGAAAAAGCGCTGAAAGAAAATAAGAAAGAATATACCATGTACATGTATCCAAAAGTAAATCATGGTTTTCATAATGATACCACACCCAGGTACGATAAAGCCGCAGCAGAGCTGGCCTGGCAAAGAACGGTTGATTTTTTTAAGGAGCATCTGAAGTAATGCCGGCAAAAACATTACAATGCTTACACAGGCCCCTCTATACCCATTTATCACGCGACATAGTTATAAATCATTGCCGGGCATGACCAACATCAGTAAGCGCTATATATATCATTTGTAAATTAGCCTTTTCTCATTTTGATACCCGTTTGATGAAAGCATTAAAAACGCTTCTTTTTATAAGTACGCTTTTCTTAACCCTATCTGCCAAAGCCCAAAAACAAACCAGGCACTATAGCCAGGCATGGATTGGTTATATGACTTCGGTTAAAGTAACGCCCAAAATAGCTATCTGGAACGATGTGCATTTTGATACTGAAAGTTTCTTTATTGCCCGTCATGGCCTGTCTTATACTCCTTTAAAAAATGCAACATTTACCGGCGGTTACGCCTGGCTGTTCCTTACCACGCCCAATTCCACAAGTTTAACAAGAAAAGAGCACCGGCCCTGGGCACAGCTGATGCTGACCATGCCTATGGATAGAGGATGGACAGTTCAAAACCGCATCCGCTACGATGCCCGGTTCAGGCAAAAGCTTTTAAACGGAGATGTTACGGATGGTTACACCTTTAACCACCGGGTACGTTACCTGTTTAATGTTCGGAAAAATGTGAACATGAATATTTTCGGGGATGCCCGGAAATTTATTTCATTAAATGATGAGATCCTGCTCAATTTTGGAAAGAACATCACCGGTAATAACCTTGATCAAAACCGGGCCAGCTTATTTTTTGGTGTTGCCAAAGGAAATCATACCTACCAATTGGGTTACATGCACCGCTACGTACCGCCTGCCAGCGGCAACCTGAACAAACAATACCATACAGTTGTGCTATGGATCAACAGTAACTTCGAAACGAAGAAGTATAAGAAAGATCATAGTCAATAGTCCATTGTACATAGCCCTATCTTCAATAATCCTTTTTGGAACGGTTAGCGTTGCTCATTGATTGAAAATTGTGTATTGAGTATTAAAAAACTCACTCATAACTTACCATCGGCATTACAAACCATTATTCCAGACAATACTTTACTTATATCATCCTTCCTAAAAAGAAAAGCCAAAAATCCCATACAGGGAGCACAACTATGGTATAGGCTATGGACCTTCGACTACAATTAAAACTCCGCGCTCTTGGGTGTTCTGGGGAAAGCAATCACATCACGGATATTGCTCATGCCTGTTACAAATTGTATCATTCTTTCAAAGCCTAAACCAAAACCCGCGTGTGGCACTGTTCCAAAGCGGCGGGGATCCAA
>DAOLFI010000177.1:0-6647 GCA_035326385.1 Niabella sp. | reverse complement strand
CCTCACGTTGGCCTCCCGGCCAGTGTGTTAAGGTCACTTAATACAAATCTTATTAGCTTATAAAAAGAGCGGGTTTATAAAACAATCAAGTAACGAGCATGCCCAGGTCTGGAGACCTGAGCAAGAAGAAGCGCAAAGCAAAAAGCCGAAGGCCAGCTTCTTCTCCGGACTTCGGACCTCGGACTTCCCAACTTCCTGACTTTCCCTCAGTCCTTCCAAAGAAAAGGAAAAAGGATAACGGAGAGTAGTCCTACCAGGAAATCAAGCGCTATTAATAGCAATATATCGCTCCACTGAAAACTTTGACCGGCAGTGAAAGCAGCGTTAGACAGCTTCATGAGCAGCATTAATTGTGGTACAATCAAAGGAAAACCCAGCACCGCCATAATTGCGGCATTTTGCCTGGCTTTAGCAGCAATGGCCGCCAAAAAGGTAAAAACCATGCTTAGGCTAAATCCGCCTAAAAGCGCCAGACCTGTAAAAGGCAGCAGCTTTTCAGCCGGGTTGCCTATAAAAGCTAAAAACAGTAAAAGGCTGATGAGTGTCATCAACAGCATCAGCAAGCTGTTGAACAGCAGCTTTGCAATCATAAAATGAACAGGAGAAGCAATGGTATAAAAATATAACATGCGGGCGCGGCTTTCCTGCATAAAACTCTTAGCCACTGCATTAATACAGATGAATAATTGTATTACCCAAAACAGCCCGTTCCATATTTCTTTTTCCGGTTCTGCAATTGCCAGGAACAGCACAAAAATGGTAGCACCCATATAAAGGAGGATGCCATAAAAACTGTATTGCTGACGTATTTCCAGCAACAGGTCTTTTTTAAATAAGGTAATAACGGATTTCAAAGGAAGTTAAAAAGTGAGTATTTGAAGGTTGAAACTCCTATCCTACCGGCATTCTTCAATGTATTAGTTAGCAAATTATTGCCAGATAATAAAGCAATAATAGCATTAGTATCCAGCAAATAACTATTCCCACTCATCTCTTAATTTTCTTTGTTCTGCCAAAGCATCTCCTTTCCACTCCAATTTCCTCAAAAATTTACTCAACCCATTTTCAGGCTGATTTTCTTGCGGATTGGTATACTTTTCAATTATTTTTCTTACTGCATCCATAATACTTCAAAGTTAACTAAAGTTTCGGTAACGGCTTATCGTTATAACACTTTCTGCATCGGGGCTCATAGGCGTCCATTGCACCTAACATTACCTGGTCTTCATCAGGAATTTTCCGGTAAGAGTAATTGGCTATATTACCGCATTTTACACATATAGCGTGCAATTTGGTAACATAATCGGCTTTAGCCAAAATAGAGGGCATTTGTCCAAATGGCTGGCCGGTAAAGTCCATGTCGAGCCCGGCTACAATCACCCTTACGCCCCTGTAAGCCAGCTCATCACATACTTCCGGAAGGCCATCGTCAAAAAACTGGGCCTCATCTATACCAATCACATCTGCATCCTGGGCCATCAATAATATTTTCCGGGAATTATCTACCGGCGTTGAATGGATGATATTGGTATCGTGCGATACAATGTTCAGCTCGTCATACCGGGTATCAATAACAGGTTTAAAGATCTCCACTTTTAAATTGGCAAACTTCACCCTTTTAAGACGGCGTATCAGCTCCTCAGTTTTACCGCTGAACATAGAGCCGCAAATTACTTCTATCCAGCCGCGTTTTTCTCCGCTTAAATTAGGTTCAATAAACATGCTTAGTACCTGGTATTTGTATAGAAACAAAAATTTCCCAAAAGTAAGGCGTATCAATTATGCACAAAGGTATTTTTATAATTATAACATTTGAATAAGGCAGATAGGTATTGTTTTTGCATAAGAATCCTGATGTACCTGGTCGGGGTCACGGGATTTATAAAAAAAGATAATGAACAGAATAAAGAGTTTGATTGAAAAGCTAAACATCCAGGCTGAACAGAATGCGCCCCTCAGCCAGTTGCTAACTACAGTTCAGATGCTTCAGAATGAAATTGCCGGTACTATAAGAGAGGTTGAAGTATTAGGCGCAAGCCGCATTTCGGTAATAGTACCTAATGCGAAATCAGCTTTGGAAAATATGGCTCCAAATGAAAATAAGGAAACCGGGGAAGAAGGAAAAGAGTATTTTGAGCTGGTAGTGGATCTTACTGAGGAAGAAGACCAGGAGGTAAATCCTACCAATGATATTCCAAGTTATGAGGAGCTGATGAAATTAAAAAATGAGCTGGATAAGCCCGGGTCACCGCAGGCTACCCTCGATTTTGAGCATACCGATGACATGCCTACTTTATCCAGACAAAATAAACCCGTAGCAAAAGCCGCTAAACAATCAGCATCACCGCGGGCCGGCAGAAACGCTGTCAGGGATTTAAAAAAAGCGATTAACGCCCAGGACAGAATAGCGTATGTAAGAGAGCTTTTCAGGGGTGATGAAGTGATGTTTGAACGGAGCATCAGCACTATTAATAATTTCCATACGCTGCCTGAAGCAGAGTACTGGATACAACGCGAGCTGAAAACAAAGAACGGCTGGCTAATGGGTAACCCGATAGTACAGCAATTTGAACAGCTGATCAGAAGGAGATTTGCTTAAGCCAGCTCAAAATTTTATCGGTAGCCCCGGTATTTTCAGCTACAAACGCTCCTGCATTTAAGCTATATTCCTGTAATATATTTTCCGAATTTATTAATTTTTTAATAATCTCAATAAATTCATTATCATTATAATAAGAAAATGCACCTCTTTTTTTAATTAACTCTATTGCTTCAGCAAATTTTCCATAATTAGGACCAAAAATCACTGGCCTTCCATATACGGCCGCTTCCAGCGTATTATGTATACCAGATTTGTTGAATCCCCCACCTATATAGCTGATTATACTATATTTATATAATTTTGACAGCATCCCGATATTATCAATAATCAATATATTGCTTAATTGTAAATTTTCGTTTGATGCCGGTTCTTTGCTCAGTTCAGAGTAAAGAACAGCAGAAGGGAAAAGACTATTTAAAAATTGGAGATGACCTTCATTAATTTCATGAGGAGCAATTATTAATGAAATATTACCTGTAGATTCTATCAATCTTTTCAGGTTTTTCTCATCCTCCGGCCAGGTACTTCCTGCTACTAAAATCTTTTTGCCAGCCGTAAATTTTTCAATGGCGGGTATTGGTTCAAAAGCGTTAGCTATGGCAGCTACCCTGTCAAACCGGGTATCACCTGCCAGGGTAATTACATGGGCAGGAAGTATAGATTGAAGGCGTTGCAGGCTTTCTTCATTCTGCACAAAAAGATGGCTGAAAAAATGCAGCATTTTCCGGTGCAGGCTGCCATACCATTTAAAGAAAACAGCATTTTCCCTGAAAATGGCGGATACGAGGATAACCGGTACCTGTTTTTTATGCAGTTGTGAAAGATAATTATACCAGTATTCATATTTCACAAAAATGACCAGCCCCGGGTTCACGATTTCCAGGAATTTTTTCACGTTGGCCTTTGTATCCAGCGGCAAGTAAAAAATCCAATCGGCGCCTGGATAATTTTTTCTTATTTCATATCCTGAAGGAGAAAAAAAGGTTAGCAGTATCTTATGGCCGGGATATGCTTCTTTTAACCTTTCCAAAACCGGTCGACCCTGCTCAAATTCACCTAAAGAAGCGCAATGCATCCAGATAACAGGCTGGCTGTTGCCACCCATAGCGTTCTCCATCCTGGCGAAAATATCTTTTCTACCCTTAACCCATAGCTGTGCTTTTTTATTAAACAGCGATACCACAAACAGGGCACATTGATACACTCTTAAAAATATATTATAGATAATAACATCCACGGTAAAATGGTTTTGGCAAAAGTAAAGAGTATTGCTTTTTATTTTACTACTTTTGCTCACTTCAAAATGCAAAAGAATGTCCGTGCACCCTATACAAATGGTTGATACCCACACCCAATATCTTAATATTAAAGAGGAGGTAGACAAAGCCGTGCTGGAAGTAATGGACAGCAGCGCTTTTATTAACGGGCCTGCTGTAAAAGAATTTGCCCAAAATCTTGCAGCGTATCTTGGCACAACACACGTAATACCCTGTGCGAATGGAACCGATGCCCTCCAAATTGCCCTAATGGCTTTAGGACTTCAGCCGGGAGACGAGGTCATCACTCCTTCGTTCACTTATATTGCTACTACCGAAGTGGTGGCCTTGCTGAAACTGAAACCGGTTTTTGTGGAAGTGGACAAAACTACTTTTTGCATTGATGTGCAGGATCTGGAAAAGAAGATCACTCCCAAAACAAAAGCAATCGTGCCCGTGCACCTTTACGGCCAGGCCGCTGATATGGAAGCTATCATGTCCATAGCCCAGCAACATAATTTGTTTGTGATTGAAGATAATGCACAGGCAATAGGAGCTTCTTTCACTTTTTCTGATGGGACGGTGAAAAAAACCGGAACTATAGGACATATTGGCTGTACCTCTTTTTATCCAAGCAAAAACTTAGGCGCTTTTGGCGATGGCGGCGCTATTTGTACTGACGATGCTGAACTGGCCGCCAAAATGCAGATGATCGCTAACCACGGCCAAAGCAAAAGATATTATCACGATGTGGTAGGCTGCAACAGCAGGCTTGACAGCATGCAGGCCGCTATCTTAAATGTTAAGCTGAAGCACCTGGATACATATAATACTGCCAGACAGGAAGTAGCCGCTTTTTATAATGAGGCATTCAGCCCTAATGAAAAAATTATAACGCCGGCTATTGCTTCTTATGCTACGCATGTGTACCACCAGTACACACTTGTATTGAATGGCGTGGACAGGGACAGGCTATCTGCCTTCCTCGCGGAGCAAAAAATACCGTCTATGATCTATTATCCTGTTCCGGGCCACAGGCAACAAATGTTCGGGCAGTTTGATACAGAAGCACAGGAGTTGCCGGTAACCGATTGGCTAACCGAAAGAGTTATTTCATTACCTGTTCATACAGAAATGACCAGGGAGCAATTGGAATATATTACTTCTTGCGTTTTAGACTTTGTACACCGATAACTGCAAAGTAACAGATCCTTGTAAAGAGATGAAGGATCCCTACTTTTGCGTTTGCAAAAGTGACAGCGCTTAGAACAGACCCGGGATCTGTCAGAATAAAATTATCAAACAGAAAATATTATAGTTTATAATATGCCATTTACATCCACCGGAATAGAAGGTTTACTGGTTTTTGAACCACGGGTGTTTGAAGACAGCCGAGGATACTTCTTCGAGGCTTATAATCAATCAGTTTTTGAGGCCGAAGGATTGCATTATAATTTCGTTCAGGACAACCAGTCCTTTTCAAAGTACGGAACTATACGAGGCCTGCACTACCAGCAAAATCCTTACGCCCAATGTAAGCTGGTACGGGTCTTAGAAGGAAAGATCCTGGATGTGGCAGTAGATATCAGGAAAGCCTCTCCTACTTACGGGAAAGTTTTTTCTATTGAGCTGAGCTCCGAAAACAAAAAGCAGTTATTAATATCCGCAGGTTTTGCTCATGGGTTTTCTGTTTTAAGTGAAACTGCCATGGTCATGTATAAGTGCGATGCGCTTTATAACAAAGAAAGCGAAGGCGGTATTATTTACAATGATCCAGCTCTCGCTATTGACTGGCAGCTACCAGACGGAGCTGCTATAGTATCGGACAAAGACCTGGCGCTGCCTGTATTAACGGCTTGTAAAAACAATTTTTAGGAAAGTTTATGTCAGCAAAAAAAATATTAGTTACCGGGAGTAACGGGCAGCTGGGCTCTGAGATCAGGGAATTATCAAACCACTATCCGGGGTATATATTCCTGTTTACAGATAAGGAAGAACTTTCCATTATTGATGAAAACGCTGTTAATGCATTTTTTGATGAGCACCAGCCTTCATTTTGTATCAACTGTGCGGCTTATACTGCTGTTGACAAAGCAGAAGACCCGGCCGAGCGGCCCCTTGTGGAGGCGCTCAATGCAGATGCAGCTGGTTACCTCGCTAAAGCCTGTGCCCGGCACAATGCAAAATTCATTCATGTTTCTACAGATTATGTTTTTGATGGTAATAACACAGTACCCTATAAAGAAACAGATATTACAGAACCCACCAGTGTTTATGGAATAACAAAGCTCAGCGGAGAGCAGCAGGCAATGGACTATACAGACAGCATTATTATACGCACCGCATGGGTGTATTCTCCCTATGGGAAAAATTTTGTAAAAACAATGCTGCATCTCATGCACAACAAACCCCAGATAAGCGTGGTGAGCGACCAGTTCGGTACCCCAACTTATGCTGCTGACCTGGCCGCTGTTATTATGCAGATTGTAGCTTCGGACAAATGGTATCCGGGCGTGTATCATTACACCAACGAAGGGCAAATCAACTGGTACGAGTTTGCTTTGGCTATAAAAGAGATTACGGGTGCGGCCTGTGAAGTAAAAGCCATACCAACAAGCGAATATCCTACCCCTGCCAAGAGACCGGCATGGAGCGTTCTTGATAAATCGAAGATCAGGGAAGTGTATTCGATAGCAATTCCCGGCTGGAGAAAAAGCCTCGAAGCCTGTATCAGCAAAATCTCATAGAGTCAACAAAGCCTTAGCTTTGTTGTTTTGTATTATATCCTT
>DAOLFI010000176.1:0-6649 GCA_035326385.1 Niabella sp. | reverse complement strand
GTACCTGTTTTATTTTATCTTCAATAACCTGGGACATATATTACCAAGTAGGATTATATAATGGCGAATTTCTTCCTTTCAGGAAAGATACATCAAAGCGCAAAATGTCAAATATAAAATATTGAATGTGGAATGTTAAATTTCCCCGAAAGCCGAAAGCTGGGAGCGGGTTGCTGGTTACAGGTTGCCGGTACCGATTATACCTTTTTGTCTTTCAGACCCCGGACTTTCCGACTTCCTGACTTTTAAACAACTGTGTCCATTATATTGATCCACTCCTCGTTAATAGACTCCCGTTCTTTTATGGCATCGTGCAAAGAAGTGGCTTTAACTTCTCCTTTGATGATGCCTGTCATTACATTATAGTTACCGTTAACTAAAAATTGCACTGCATGGTAGCCGAAACGTGTTGCCAGTACCCTGTCCGCAGCAGTAGGGGAGCCGCCACGTTGTATATGCCCCAATATGCACATGCGCACATCCGTGCCGGGCAGTGTCAGTTTAAGATAGTTTTTAATGCCTTCTGCACCTCCATATTCATCGCCTTCAGTAACTACGATCAGGTTCACGTTCTTTTTCTTGGCGTTTTTATCGCTGAGGGTTTGAGCCAGATGCAACAGGTCGGTCTTTTTTTCGGGTATTAATATACTTTCAGCTCCCGTAGAAATACCGCTGTTGAGCGCAATATATCCCGCATCCCGTCCCATTACTTCCACCACAAACAGGCGCCCGTGGGCTTCCATGGTATCGCGGATCTTGTCGATGGCTTCCATAGCCGTATTAATGGCTGTATCAAAACCAATAGTGGAATCAGTACCTGCCATATCTTTATCTATAGTACCCGGAATACCGATACAGGGAATATCATGTTCACTGCTGAATATTTCCGCACCGCGAAAGCTGCCATCGCCACCGATAATTACCAATGCTTCTATGCTATGCTGCTTCAGGTTTTCGTAAGCTTTTACCCTTCCTTCGGGCGTATGGAACTCTTTGCTTCTTGCAGTACGCAATATGGTTCCTCCGCGCTGTATGATGTTAGATACATCGCGGTCGCCGAATTTCCGGATATCGTTTTCGATCATTCCCGAATAACCCCGGTAAATACCATACACCTCTAAATTGTGATGCCATGCTGTTTTAACAACTGCCCTGATAGCGGCATTCATGCCCGGAGCGTCTCCGCCTGAAGTAAGCACGCCGATTTTTGTCAATTTTCTCGTTTCCATAAGAATGAGTTCTTTATTTCCTGATCTCTGCCTGCAGGTCTGCTTCAAGGGTTTTCATAATTTTCTTCATCCATCCGTCTATTTCGGTATCGGTAAGGGTTTTCTCTTCGTCGAGGAAGGTAAAATTAACCGCTATGGATTTTTTATCGGGGCCAAGCTTTTCGCTTTCAAAAATGTCGAACAGCTGCACCGCCTGTAACTTTTTAAGGTTCAGCTTTTGTACCTGCTCTTCTACTGCGGCATATTTCAGGGATTTGGGGATCACCATCGCAATGTCCCTTTGTACACCCGGGAACCTTGAAAGTGGCTTAAACTGCACTTTGCCGGCCTTTGATTTTTTTACGATCAGATCCCAGTTAAGGTCTGCGAAAAATACAGCTTGTTTAATATCAAAACCTTCCAGCATTTTTTTGCTAACCAGTCCCAACCGCCCTATTATTTCCTTACCGGCTAATACTGCAAGTCCGTATTGCAGCTGTGGTATATCTGCCTCATCAAAACAAACCGCCTCAATGCCTGCCAGCATTAATACTTTTTCTATTGTACCTTTTAAGGTAAAGAAATCATTGGCGGGGCTCTTACCTTTCCAGGCATCTGTATATTTTTTACCGGTAAGGTACATACAGAGATGCTCCGGCTCCTCAAAGCTGCCTTTACTGTTCACAGCATAAGTTCTTCCGTATTCAAACAGCCTCAGGTTATCATTTTTGCGGTTCAGGTTATGCGCAACAATTTCAAGCCCTGTTTCCAGCATCTGCGGACGCATAATATTAAGCTCTGCGCTCAGGCTGTTCTTCATCTTTACCACTCCTGCCAGCTCTTCTGCGCTGAAATAAGCTTTGTTGGTAATAGAATTAGTGAGGGTTTCATTAAAGCCCAGAGCAGCCAGGTAATTAGCTACTTTTTCCTTTAATACTTCCGCTTCACGGTTTTCTTCTATTGCCGGCGTCATGGTAACGGAAGAAGGTATGTCCACATTATCCAGCCCGTCAATCCTGAGTATTTCTTCTACAATGTCCGCAGGCAGGCTGATATCAGGTTTATGATAAGGAACCGCTATTTTAAGAGAGTCAATATCTTCTTTTTCTATTACGAACCCAAGGGCAGTCAGTATTTTTTTTACGGCATCAGGGTGATAGTTTTTGCCGCTTAATTTTTTCAGGTAATGATATTTAAGCGTAACCGATGTTTTGGGCTTTTCTTCGGGATAAATATCAATAATATTTGAGGCCACTTCCCCGCCGCAAAGCTCCAGTATCAGTGCTGTGGCGCGTTTCAGCACATTTACGGTTGCCGAAATATCAGTTCCTTTCTCAAACCTGGTGGCTGCATCGGTTCTAAGTCCATGAGCAAAGGAGGTTTTGCGAATGGTGATGCTGTCAAAGCAGGCACTTTCCAGGAAGATGTTTTGGGCAGTACCGGTTACACCGCTGTTGAAGCCGCCGTAAACACCGCCAATGCACATACCGCCTTCTGCGTCACATATCATCAGGTCAAAATCATTCAGTTTTCTTTCTTTGCCATCAAGGGTAACAAAAGGCGTTCCCTGCGGCAGGTTTTTTACGATCACTTTTTTACCTGCAATTTTATCTGCATCAAAAGCATGTAAAGGCTGCCCTGTTTCGTGCAGAATGAAATTGGTAATATCCACAATATTGCTGATTGGTTTTACACCAATGGCCTGCAGCTTGTTTTGCAGCCACTCCGGACTTGGACCGATGGTGACATTATTAATGCAGATGCCACTGTAGCGTGGACAGACTGCGGTATTTTCTACCGATACTTCAACAGGATTTTTGCCTTTGAATGCCGGCAAGGCTTTTATTGCCGGCAGCTTCAATCCGCCATTTTTTTTATCATGGTGGGAAAGATAGGCCGATATATCTCTTGCCACGCCCCAATGGCTCATGGCATCCATGCGGTTAGGAGTGAGACCTATTTCAAAAAGGGTATCTGTATAAATTTTAAATATTTCAGAAGCCGGGGTACCGGGTTTGGTATTTTCGGGCAGTACCAAAATACCTTCATGAGAGCTGCCCAAACCTATTTCATCTTCGGCGCAGATCATACCCTGGCTTTCTTCACCGCGGATCTTTGCCGCTTTCATGGTAACAGGTTCGCTGTTTAAAGGATAAATAGTTGTGCCGATGGGGGCTACTATTACTTTTTGTCCGGCTGCAACATTAGGAGCGCCGCATACAATGCGCAGGGGTTCCGGCTGGCCGGTATTTACCGTGGTCAGCTTTAATTTATCTGCATTGGGATGTTTTTCGCAGGTAAGTACCTCGCCTGTCACAAGGCCTTTCAGCCCTCCTTTATGAGATTCGTAATGTTCTGTAGCTTCTACTTCCAGGCCGATAGAAGTTAAAATATGGCTCAGCCTTTCCGGTTGCACACTTTCAGGCAGGTATTCGCTCAGCCACTTGTAAGAAATGATCATCTTCTAAAATAAATTTTTGTCCGGAGAACCCCTCCGGGAGGCCGCAAAGATAAGCAAATAGGGAGAAGGGAATAGGGAGGCGTGAACTATTGAAAAGTTTGAAAGTTTAAGGTTCCAGGTTGCCGGTTTCAAGTAACCAGTACGATGTAAGGTGTACGACAAACCAGCAATCAGTATTAAGTATCCAGCATAATGTAAAATGTGCGATGTACGGTATACGATGTACGATATGAAAGCAAAAAGCGAAAGGCTGAAAGCTTTACCACATTGAAAATTGATTATTGAATATTTCCCGCTTGTGTATAGAATATCCGAACACTCAATATTCGATGCTCAACAATCAATGCTCAATGGTTGAATATTGATTTATTGAAAGTTAATTATTGAATATTCTGACCCAGTATTCAGCAACAGTATCCGAAAAAAGGACTCCCCCGCCGGAGCGGAGGAGCAGGTTCATATTAATGGTGTATTGTTTTATTCTTTCGGATCCATGATCCTGCCCATAAATAAAATGATATTGGAGGTTTCCTCACTGATTACTAAACCAAAAGGACGGTTACAAACGAACTGCGGAGGCTCTACAGGCATACTTGCGGTTACTACGCCTATTGTTGTTACAGCGGCAGCTTCTGTTCCTTCTTCATCCACGGCAACGAATGTGTTTTGCTTTACAAAATCCACGAATAAAGGTTTCAGGCTCCCGATTCCTTCCAATTCTGCATTTTTCAGGAATGCTGAAAGCATTCCCATGCTTTTAAGTGTTTCGTTCAGCTTAAACTCCTGCTCCAGCTTAAATTTAGGTAATCCCACTTTTACAGAGCGGGTGTGGAAACTATTTTGTAACTGGCCCCAAGCGTTGGCACTCATCCCATTCAAAATAGAAGCAAGACTTTTGCCGGTGTTAGGCAGGATCAGGGTTGCGCGGAACTGTCCATTGCCATAAGGCATTTGTAATGCGGTGAAATCACTGCCTGAAGCTAACATAAATGTATCTTTCTGGTTCATCATCTTCACCGTTTTTTGTCCGCCTCCTTCCAGGTAAAAAGGTTGGTCTTTGGTGTTTTTCTTATCAAATTTAGACCGCCAGTTGCCTTTAAAATACAGTGCGTTCAGCAGGAACATAATATCTTCCGGTTTGAAATTATCCAGCACTTTTGGAATTTTCCCGTTAGTATGATCGCTAGCCCATTTATTTATAATGTCCTTATCAGAAGGTATAAAAGGCAACCCGGTTATTTGCGCATCAAAAGTGTTTTTCATGGTATTGAGGAACGGAGTTTCTACGGTAAACCGGTTTCTATAAAATATAGCATTGGCCAGGGCCATTTTTACCAGCGGATCTGCTTTGGGCAGTTCTGTTAAAAGTGTTTTGTAAGCGTTGTTCAGCTCTTCCTGTGGAAGGCTCTCCGATCTCAATGCTTTTATCATCTGGGATTTAGTTTCACCCTTGGCGCCATTTACCAGCATACCCAACGCAATATGGAGGCTTAAAGGCGAAACAAAAATATCTTTACCCGCGTTGGTTTCAGATTGCAGGGTGTTAAAGAAGTGGAACGAAAAATCAGTAAACACATTAGCCACTGGTGCGGCTAATTCTATAGGATGCTGCACGTTGGACTGCTGGAGTCTTTCAGCTTCTTCAGGCGTATTGCTTTTACTGCAACTGGATAACATGATCCAGGTAATAAATGAAATAACAATAGCTTTTCATCTGTATATTTTTTGTTTTTTCAATTGTCAGATGGAATGCCGCATAAAAATTTTCATCGCCCGGGTATAAATCTCCTCGAAAATTTTTATGTTTCATTTCATATTACTGACGCTGTTTTGTGTTTATAATATTATAAGGATAGACGGGAAAATCGCCTATTCCGCAACAGAATGTGGAAAATTATCTTAAAAAATGTTTAGCGAAGATGAAACGTTAGCATCTCACCCGGTATTATTATATAGAAAGACGGAGTATATTTCTCTTGTATATTTATTACTGTTTTGGGCCAAGAGGAACCTTTGATGTTCCGAACGCTTTCGGAATTCAGGCTTCCTTTGTGTAATTTAAGCCTGTTCAAAGAACTCCTTTGGAGAAAAATTTTTATGTCGGTTTATGATGATGCAACTGGCGATAGGAAAACAAAGTGATGGATCAGACTATTTAATACCAATAGCTGAGAGCAACCTGTTTGTCTCTTATGTAGAAAAGGACCAGATCGAAATGCTGTTCGGTAATTTGCTTGCTTGTTTTGGTCAGCAGGTTAAGGTCTTCCTGTCGGCATCAGCATTGCAGGTAGAAAAATTGAAGGCGCTTAACAAAAACCTGGTAGCAGAGCCTGATATTGTGCTGCTGGAGATGGCGTATAAAGAATTAAAAGCAAGAAGAAAGGCTGCTACTGTTAAAGCTCCCGTTTTTATATTGATAGAAGATATATGGAGCTGGGTATTGATGGCCAATAAAAAAGGAAGAAGCACCCGCCTGACAGATTTGCTGACTATTGGCCCCGAATATCAGATATTTATGATCTGCGCCTCTGCCATCTCTTTAAGAAACCTGCTTACACAATTAATTGACAATAACCCAAAGCTGAAAAGCAGATTGACTGCATCTCAACATCCCCGTCCTGTTGGCGCATTGGGAGCCGAATTGATTTACACTGCTGAAGATTTTGTGTATTATAAAAAGAAAGGATCGATAGAATTTGAGCGGCTATATTGAAAATGTGGATAACCTGCTTTTTCTTGTATAGAAAATGTTTGGAAATAAAGATTTTTTTCTACCCTTTTTAGGGTCTAAATTCGCCCTTTGATTTCGCGGGTAGATAACAACCTCAACATATATTTTTACAAAAACAAGTTGGATTGCACCCTATCGAATCGTTGGTAAATACTGATGACCGGATATTTTATCGTTTGAATTGAATAATGGACCCTATTAATTTAAATAAAGACAGGAAACAGAAAAGAAGAACAGGCAGCGCAGTGG
>DAOLFI010000175.1:0-6665 GCA_035326385.1 Niabella sp. | reverse complement strand
CGCTGCCATTGGAAGTAGATGAAAAAGTACGGCAGGTGGAAGGCGTTACTGATGGACTGGTTACTGTAACCTGGGACCCGCCATGGAATAAAACAATGATGAGCGAAGCTGCCCAGTTAGAATTAGGCTTTTTGTAAAGATTCTCGATATAGCTATTATTAAAACTCCCGAAAATGAAAATTACCGCACAGGAAGAATACGGTTTAAGGATTTTGATCCGCATTGCGTCCTGCAAAGATCATGACGGAATGAGCATTCCGCAGCTTAGTGAAACGGAACAGCTTAGCCAGCATTATATTGCCAAGCTTACCAGGCTGCTGCGCATGGCTCATTTAATTCGTAGCACCCCGGGTAACAAGGGTGGGTACATTTTAGCCCGACAAGCAGATGAAATTATTATTAAAAACGTACTGGAAGCTTTGGGCACCCCATTGGATAAAGAATTTACAGATGAAAATGGCGCTGTTATGCGTTTTTGTACCAGCTCGGTGGATTGTTCCTCCCGCTCGCTGTGGCAAATGATCCAGCTTACAGTAAATAACCTGCTCGAAAGAATTACTTTAATGGACCTTGTAACTGAAAATGATAGCAAAAACACCATTTTTGATATGTTAAGTCCTGAATTTTTAGAAAAAAGATGATATATTTTTAAAAATAAATTATAATTATCTAATTATCAATAAAAAAATATTTTAAAAAAATTTCATAGTTTGGGTTACCTCTTTGTCTTTTGGGTATTAATCTTCAAATTATAATTTTAAAAACAAAAAAGACAATCATGAAAAAATTATTCGCAATTGCTCTGATCGCTGTATCTTTCGCAGCTTGTAACAGTGGTGAAACTTCAACTGAAGGAGCAGAAGCTACTGCTGATTCTTTAAACGCTCAGGTTGAAGCTGTTGCAGATTCTGCACAAGCTACAATTGATTCTGCTGCTGCTACAGTTGATTCTGCTGCTGCTGCTGCTGTTGATTCTCTGAAATAATCAGGCAATTACCAATTAGCTATAAAGAGCCGGTTGATACTTCAGCCGGCTTTTTTGTGTGCGTATATTGGCAAGAAAGTTTACACAATAGATTTTTATTTTGACCCCTATGAAAATTGGCCAACTTGCCCTGCCGGTAGGCAAACTTACAGATATGGCATCGGCAGATTCATATATACCATTAGGGAAAGATTTTTCACCCTTCCGCTGCGGCAGATGCTCCCGCTCTCAGGGAGTCCTTTGGACCAGCGGGAGATATTCGGTCTTTAAAAATGTTAGGCACCCTCTCAATTATAAAGACCGATTGCTTCTTTGGTCAATTCATCATTTACTGTTCTCCAGATACCTAAAGGATTTTCATTCTTTAATTCATCAGGTAACAGTTCATTGTCCCAGTTTTGATAGGCGACCAGGCGGGCAAATCTTTTAATGCCATCTGCACCTACCGAAGAAAACCTGGAGTCGGTTGTAGACTGGAACGGGCCGCCATGCTGCATGCTCAGGCATACTTCAACCCCTGTGGGCACACCATTTAAAATAAAGCGGCCGCAAAGATTCTGAACGGCATCCACCAGCTCGGGGTTGCTCATTACATCTTCTTCCGTTGCTATTAAAGTAGCGGTCAGTTGTCCTTCAATATGCCTAGCGACATCGGTCATTTGGCGTATATCTTTACACTTTATGATTAAAGAATAAGGGCCAAATACTTCCTGGTGCAAAACCGGGTTATTTATAAAAACATCGGCGGTAACAACCGCTACCGTAGGAATACCCTGCATTTCTTTTGGTGCTGTTTCTGAAACAGCAACTACCTGGACTTCCGGCTGAGACAAGGCCTGCTCTCTTTTATCTGCATAATTCTTATAGATACCTTCGTTCAGCATGGTTGCAGGAGCAACCATCTTTATTTCTGTCGCCAGTGTTGTTATGAATGTGGCAAGATCATTTCCTTCCAGGCCTATCAGTAAACCGGGATTGGTACAAAACTGTCCTGCTCCAAAAGTGATCGAATCTGCATATTGTTTTGCAATTGCAGCAGCCGATACGCTCATTTTTCCCGGAAGCAGGAATACAGGGTTCATACTGCTCATTTCTGCAAAAACCGGGATAGGATCTTTACGCTGATTAGCCCAGTCAAACAACTGTTTTCCGCCGGTAAAAGAGCCAGTAAAACCTACTGCTTTAGTGTAAGGATGCGTTACCAAAGCCCGGCCAACTTCAAAACTCCGGCCATGCAGATGGGTAAAAACGCCTTTAGGTAAATGACAGGCTTCCGCTGCTTTTATGATGGCGCCTGCTACCAGCTCGCTGGTTTGGGCATGGGCGGGATGAGCTTTTACAATTACCGGGCAGCCGGCAGCAAAGGCCGTTGCCGTATCACCACCGGCGGTAGAATAAGCAAACGGAAAATTGGAAGCGCCAAAAACAACTACCGGCCCCAAAGGCACCAGCATTTTCCTGATATCCGGTTTAGGCTGCGCTTTATCGGGAATAGCTGTATTAATACGGGCTTCGAGCCACCCTCCCCTTTCACAGGCTGCTGCATAAGAGTTTAGCTGGAATATTGTTCTTGTCCGCTCCCCTCTTAATCTTGCCTCGGGCAGATTGGTTTCCTTACCTGCTGTTATTATCAGATCATCGCCTAACCCTTCTATTTGTTTTGCAATGGAGCGCATAAAGCCGGCCCGTTTTTGCAGCGAACATTTTCTATAGATATGAAAGGCTTCCCATGCATTTTTCAGCGCTTCGTTTACCTCTTGTATTGTAGCATCGTTAAACATCAGTGTAGCTTTTTATATTGATCGTTTTTGATTACCCATTTTGTTGCGAATACGCAGGTAGGGTCATGCAACACAAAAAAGTGAGTGATCTGCCTACCGGACAGGCAGGCACAACAAAGATGCCATACTTGCCTGCTGCAAGCATGTATTCTTTTATGGGTGCAATAATTAAAGGTCCATAAAACTTTTCTGCAGCCAAGTTAAGCTGGCTTTTAGAAACGTCCCCTTATGGAAGGATAAATTTCCCGGCTATATAAATCGCTTAACTGCTGCATTATTCCATCGCTTACGGGAGAAAGCTCAGTTACCTTTATATTGCTGCTAACTTGTGCAGCACTTGAAGCACCGGGGATGACCGTGGTAATTTCGGGATGTTGTAAAATCCATTTTAAACTATACTGCGCCAGATTAGCTGCGGGTAATATTTTGCTGATCTTATCTACAAACTGCAGGGCTTTGCCAAACTCAATCTCGCTAAAAGTTTCGCCCCTATTAAATGCCTTACCATTGTGGTTATAATTCCTGTAATCGTTTGTCAGCTCTGCCGAAGGTATGCAATGCAGCTGCTCCAGGAACAGCTGGTCTATATCCAGGTGACGAAGCGAATCTTCTACATGACGGCGCATAGCATCATAGGTAAAATTCTGCGGCCAGCCATTAGGCGCATCCTGCCTGCGGCCCAGCTTGGTAGCAACAAACAGCTTTTTGCCGCTTTGTTTCAGATAGCGCCCTATGATCTTTTCGCTCCCTCCCATTCCGTACACATCGGCCGTATCAATAAAGTTCCCGCCGTTTGCGGTATAGGTCTCTACAATTCCAAAAGCCTTATCTTCATCCACAACGCCTCAGTCAGCGCTGCCCAACTGCCAGGTACCCAATCCTATTTCAGCAATTGGTTCTCCGTGAAAGTTTCTGTAGTTCATAACTGATCATCTATTTAAAAGTATCAGCAAACTTAAGAAAGGCTTCGTTATTAGCAAGACGTATTATTAAGAAATAGAGCCCTTATATCATGCTATCATTTTTGCAAGACCCTCTTCTATATTAACAATGTGTCTCCAACCAAAACTGTGACGTTTTGGAAACGTCTGTTAGCTTTCTGAAAGTACCATCAGGTTTCCCGGAATTAAAATAGATGTTCCTGCTAAATCCAACTTCGCTTTAGTGAGCATAGCAAGGTCCTTTTATTAAAATATCCTTACCCGTAATGTCTATGTTTTTCAACAACAGAAAGAGATATCCACAATGTTTTCGCTTTACTAAAAAAAATTTGGAGCGAATATATTTTCAGCATAACTTAGGGCGATTTTTTATACCAAAATAATGACTAACTTGACTTGCTGCAGAACTTTTATGCTCATTTATGCGATCGTTTGCTTATGCGGATGCAAAAAAGCTGATTTTAAAAATAAAATCGAAGAGGTGAAAAAAACTCCGGTAGAAGTTCCTGGAAGTCAGCCTCAATCAGGGTCTAAGCCTCAACCTTCAACACCCAAGGAAGAGCTTTTTTCTATTGTAGTAATTCCGGATACGCAGTATTATATTAGTGAAAAATTTGGAGGTACGTTGGGAATGTTCGAAAATCAAATAAAGTGGATTCTTAAAAATCGTGATGCCGAGCGCATTGGTTATGTAGCTCATCTCGGAGACATTACAGAAAGTAATACAGAAGGTGAATGGAAAAAGGCAAAGGATATTATGACCCCTTTACTCGAAAATGATATACCGTTCGGTGTAGCTATAGGTAATCATGACCAAACTCCATATGGTAAGCCCTCCCTGGGAAATGTAAACTCTGGATTCAACGTGTATTTTGGTAAGCCGGCATTTAGCAGTAAGGACTGGTATGGCGGATCAATTTATAATAATAATAGTAGCGATAGCCATTATGACTTATTTAGTGCCAATGGCGAAAATTTTATAGCTATTTATATTGATTACAATGAACCCGGCACAAGATGGTACGATTCTATTTATGAATTAAAAACTTTGGCATGGACTGATAGTTTATTAAACGTTTATAGAGACAGAAAAGCTATAATTATATCACACTGCATACTCGAACTTCCTAAGAAAACTCCTGGTACAACCTATTTCAATAATGTAAAATTTAGCTATGTGACTTCAGATTTTGCGCCGCAGGGTAAAAATCTATACGAGATGGTTAAGCTGCATAAAAATGTATTTTTGATGCTTTGTGGACACTATACAGGCGAGTCCCTGCGCATTGATACCTATGATGGTCATACTATAAAAACCTTTTTAACAGATTACCAGTTCAGAGGAAAAGGTGGGGGGGGTATGATGCGACTGATGCGTTTCAGCAAAACAAGACAAACAATAGCAGTATCCTCATTTATACCAGATAGTACCGGTCAAGTTTTGCAATGGGAAACTGATGCCGATAGTCAATATGAAGTTCCGTTATATAATTAAAGCTGCTCTTAGCTTGGCTGGCCGACCCAGGTTTAATTGAATTGGCCAATACAAAAAAGATCAGTTTTTTTTCACATCATCGGGTATATCTGATAATTCCCTTTCAGGTAATTCTTTAAATACTTTATGTGGCAACTTGGTTTTGGGATTAATTATCGACCAGGCTGTTAAAAAAATAATCCAGAAATCTACTCCCAACCCCTTGTTTTTGTTATACCACATCTCAAGTTCTCCTTTATAAGGGGCAATAACTTTTTCATAGTACTCAGTTCTGTCCATTTTTGTATTAGTTAATAACTCCTCTTCATCCCGAAAAATAATAGAGCCAATACCGGTTATACCTGGTATAGAATCATATATTTTATAGCGTATTTCTTCAGGATAAGCGTCAAATGTTTTATCGACCAAAGGTCTTGGCCCAACAATGCTCATATCCCCTCTGATTACGTTTAAAATTTGCGGCAGTTCATTTATCTTGGTCATCCTCAAAAAACCGCCTATCGGCAACAAGCGAGGATCCTTACGCACCGTGATTAGTCCCGTTCCCATACTTGGACTGTTTTTAAGCATTGTAGCAAATTTGACAATGTTAAAGCGTTTGTTTTTATAGCCAATTCGCTTTTGAAAATAAAAGACATGGTGTTCACCTGTTAGTAACAGAACAACTACAATAGGGATCATAAACGGCAGTAAAATTAAAAATGCAACTAACGAAACAAATAAGTCGAATAATCTTTTTATTACCGGATACATAATTAATTATTAAAGATTTAAGAATTAGTAATCAGTGAACAATTCAATTACATTTTTTGATCCAGGCCAAGCCCTGTTTCTATATGCTCAAATCCTGGTATCATATTGCTCAACGCCTTTACTATATCCTTTTTTTCGGCATTTTCTGAATCAAATACCGCTTTCAGATTATCAATAACCTGGTTTAACTCTTCTATTTTCCTCCTGTCTGCATTTTTTACAACACCAAAAGCTTCATAAGTATCCATATCCAACTCTTCCAATTCAGTATAAAACTCCTCATACATTTTTTCGCCACTTGTATTGCTGGAGAACAGGTAAACAGGGTATTTACCTTCTTCTATTTTCTTTGTTGCATTTCTGGCTTCCTCTTCGCTGGTACAAACCTCCATTTCATAACCGATATTTTTTAGGAATGGTTCAATCACATCTGCGAACTTTACCATAGCTTCTTCTTCCAGTTTTGGAAAAAATATTTCGCCAGACTTTCCAAGTATACAGGCGCATAAACAAATTTGCCCGGATTCCTCGGGTGAAACAAAAAACCTTTTCACATCTGAAGGACAAGACAGGGGTTGCTGTTTCAAAACGCGCTCTATAAAGCCTGCCAAAAGACTGCCATTTGAAAATGCCACATTAGCAAAACGTGCCGTTGTGATTTTAATTTTTTCGGAATAGGCTAATATTACTTCCTCCATAAGCTTTTTGCT
>DAOLFI010000174.1:0-6685 GCA_035326385.1 Niabella sp. | reverse complement strand
ACAGCCTTTACCAGCAACAGCATACTTATGGTCAGCGAAACAAAAAAGCCGCCGTACCATGCGTACATTTCTGTTCCTGTTGTTTCTTTTGCCTTGCCCAGACAGGAGGCAAACGCTACTTCAAACAACCCGGCAATGATCAGAATAACCCAGTTCATAATTCAATTTTTTATCAGGCATAATAAAAGCGGCAATATAGCCGCTTTAAAAATATCTAAATATCTTTTATATAAAAAGTTTACAATCCTCCAAAACTTAAACCAACAGTGAAGGGTTTTAGCTGCGGACCAGCGCCGGTTTTGAGCAGGCTGGTAAACTGGTAGGTGCCAAAAAGGGTAAAATGGCCCATTCCAATCCTTGCAGTACCAACAATCCGTGTAGTATTAAAGTAGGTTTTGTCCGATTCTTTTAAAAGATAATTAGGGCTTGATGTTGGCGTTGTAATACGGCTGCGGGTCCCGCCTTTCAGCATGGTTCCCACTTTTACGCCCACAGCAAATTTGAAGCTTTTATCACTTTGCTCAGGATTGGCAACATAGCGCAACTCTATAGGAATTTCAGCATAAGTGGTTACCACTTTGGTCTTTTTAATACCTACAGTTGAGGTATCAAGCCCATTAAACCGCATAGTAGCTGTTTTACCTTTTACGTCAGCAAAATGACCGTCAAGAAAAACATGATCTGACCCAATTCCTGCACCAATTCCTGCACTTAGCTGTTGAGAGGTTTTAAATGGGAAGTCAAACATAAAATAGGCATTAATGCTTCTTGAAAAACCTTTCGTTTGAATACTGTCCGGGGCATCAAGCCAGTTGGTATATCCAAGCTGAAGTAAAAAATGGTCATTTGCCCTATTGGATAAGTTATATTTTTTCTTTGGCTTTTTAACCGGTTCGCTTACTACAAGTGCCGGGGAAGAGGCAGTATCAACCTGTGCAAATAAACTGCCTGCAATGAATAAAGCACATGCGGCGAATAAAATTTTCTTCATAAATAAATTTAGATTGCCGCAAATATATTTTTATTTCGGTTAAAAATAGGTTAATGAAGCGGCAGACAGTGAAATTTAAAGAATAAAATACCCGAAGGAGCATTTAGGCCCTTATCCTTTCTTTATTTCTATAGCATCATTTTTGAAACCGTTTTCTCCTGAAAACCGTAAAAAAATCTGCGCCAGCGTAATAACATCCTTTTGGCAATAGGTAACGATCCGCTCTAGATTTTTTTCTTCGTAATATACTTTACATACCATGCTGCCGTCAATATCGTCCTTAGGCGTTGGGATTCCCAGACTATGGGCTAAAAGATTGAGCGAAGTATAGCTTTTGTAATCGCCAAACTTCCATAACTCCATGGTATCCAAATGGTTCACTTCCCAGGGCTTTTTACCGGCAATATTCAAAAGCACCGGTACAGGCAGCCTGTTAATAATCAGCCTCCGGCAGATGTAGGGAAAGTCAAACTCTTTGCCATTATGCGCGCAAAGATATTTGGGTTCGTTACTGCCTGCTCGTCCGGGAGGTGGGCTCCATTTAATCAGCATATCGCAAAAAGCCTGAAGTATTTGTGCTTCGTCGTCACCAAAAAACGATTTCAGGACCAGCTTCCTGTTATTTTCCGTACCCTGCATAACACCGCAGCTGATACAAATTATTTTGCCGAATTCAGCGTAAATACCGGCCCGTCCATAGAGTGTTTCCGGCGTTTCTCCTTCCCGGCTTTTTAAAAGCATACCGGCTTTGGTCTCCCATAAATCTTTCCAGTCTTCGGGCAGCAAATGAAAGCCCGGCTGCTGGGGCACTGTTTCTATATCAAGAAACAAAATGTTTTGTATAGGATAGCCACTTAACATAGGTAATTTTACAGGTATTTATCGCCCTTGGTTCGTTTTATTTCAGATACATAATCTTTTATTTCCTGCTCTTTTTCTTTTTTGCAGATCATAAGCACATCGTCAGTATCTACTACTATATAATCTTCCAGTCCCTGAACCAGCACCATTTTTTTATCGGGAGTGTGGATCATACAGTTATGTGTATCAAACACCATTACATTGTTTCCAACCACAGCGTTCCCAAAATAGTCTTTTTCCATGTTGGCCTGGGCGCTGTTCCATGTTCCCAGGTCGCTCCATGAAAAAGACGCGGGTATAGTATAAACATTGCTGGCTTTTTCCATGATGCCAAAATCAATGGAAATACTGGGACACTGAGAATAAATAGCCTCTATTATCTGAGGCTCCTCATCTGTATTAAGCTTGTCTTCGTCTGTATAGAACAACTCATATACTTCCGGTAAATGTTGCTCAAATGCATTCAGGATCGTTTTGCATTTCCATGTAAAAATGCCGCTGTTCCATAAAAAATCACCGCTGTCAATAAATGCTTTTGCCAGCTCCAGATTGGGTTTTTCTGTAAATGTTTTTACTTTATAAATGCCGGGTGCTGCTTCAGGCCCATCGTGCTGAATATAGCCATACCCCGTATTGGGATGTGTTGGTCTGATGCCAATAGTGGTTAAAGCATTTACGTGCGATACAAAATCCAGCGCCTTCTTCATCACTCCTGCAAAACTCTCTTCATCCTGTATATGATTGTCGGCCGGGGCAGCAATCATAACCGCATCAGGGTTTTGCTGATGTATTTTAAATGCGATGTAGGCTATACAGGGACCTGTATTTTTCCTGAATGGTTCTGTTACAATATTTTCCTGCGGCAGTTGGGGCAGTTGCTCCTGTACAATACCGGCATAATCTTCCGAAGTAACCACAAAAATATTTTCTATCGGAACAATTTTCCTGTAACGGTCCAATGTAGCCTGGATCAGGGTTTTACCGCAGCCCAGTATATCCAGGAACTGCTTCGGAAAACGGGTACGGCTTTTGGGCCAAAACCGGCTCCCGATCCCCCCAGCCATGATAGCTACATAATGATTCTTATCCATAATTAAATTAAACCCTCCTTTAATAAGTCGTGAATATGTATAATACCTGTATATTTTTTCCCATTGGTAACAACCAACTGGGTTATTGAATTTTTCCGCATCATATCAAGAGCTGTTATAGCCAGCTCTTCTTCCGGAATGTTTTTTGGATGGTGCGTCATAATATCTTTTGCAGCCACTTTTTCAATATCTGTATTTTTTTCAAGCATCCTTCTCAAGTCCCCGTCTGTTATAATCCCTATAAGATTTTGCTGCTCATCTACTACGGCTGTAACGCCCAGCCTTTTGTTGGTTATCTCAACAATTACTTCTTTTAATGACTGCCCGGGCAAAACAGCCGGTTTTTCATTATGTGTAAAGACATCGGCTACACGTAAATACAATTTTTTTCCTAAAGTACCCCCCGGATGAAACTTGGCAAAATCACCGTCTTTAAATCCTTTTAATTCCATCAGCGTTACCGCCAGTGCATCGCCCATTACCATTTGAGCCGTAGTGCTGGTGGTAGGAGCCAGATTATTAGGGCAGGCCTCCTGCTCTACTGTGGTATCTAAAAATATATCGGCGTGCATTGCCAGTTGAGACTGGCTGTTTCCGCAAATAGCGATCAGTTTATTGCCAAAGTTTTTGATCAGGGGAATAAGCGCTTTTATTTCCGGGCTGTTTCCGCTTTTGCTTAAAATAATAACTACATCATTCTCCTGTATAATGCCTAAATCTCCATGAAGCGCATCGGCAGCATGCATAAAAATGGATGGTGTACCGGTAGAATTAAATGTAGCTGCTATTTTTTGTGCAATGATGGAGCTTTTACCTATACCACTTAACACTACACGCCCCTTACAGTTTTGAAGCATGTTAGCAGCGCTATCAAAATGATCATTCACTAAGCTTCCCAGGCCGGCAACCGCAGCGGCTTCCATGGCTATAACTCTTCGGGCAATATTTTTAGGCTTTTCACTCATTTTGCTAAAAGGCAAAAGTATTGGTTATGGTACAAACCAAAAAGCTTTTTGAATTATTATCAGAAGTACCGGGGATATATTAAAACTTTAACCTTTTCTGCTTTTTATCGTTTTATATGTTACGCTAACTTAGCAGCCCCATTTTTAAAAGATTATTTTTTTTATTAGAATAACTGGTGTATCTTTTTACGCTTGTTTTTTAAAATATTATGGAATTATAGTAATGGCAGTTAAATCAGCAAAAGCGGCTCCGAAAAAAGCAAAAAAAGAGCCTGAGCAAAAACCTAAACCTACAGTGGATCTGCAAAGCGAATTGCAGAAAAATTTCGGCTTTAAACAGTTTAAAGGGAAACAGGGCGTAATCATTGAGTCCTTACTGGAAGGCAATGATACTTTTGTAATAATGCCTACAGGCGGCGGAAAGAGCCTGTGTTATCAGCTCCCGGCTGTTATTTCCAAAGGGGTAGCCATTATTGTTTCTCCCCTTATTGCCTTAATGAAAAACCAGGTAGACCTGGTGAGGGGATACAACAGCAATGATGAAGTAGCGCATTTCCTTAATTCAACTCTAAATAAAAAAGAAATAAAGGAAGTGCATGATGACCTGCTTTCCGGCAAGACCAAATTACTGTATGTTGCACCGGAAACACTCACCAAGCAGGAAAACCTTTCTTTCTTTAGCGACCTGAGCATTTCCTTCTTTGCAGTGGATGAAGCACACTGTATCAGTGAGTGGGGACATGATTTCAGGCCGGAGTACAGGCGCCTGCGCGAAATGATGGATCAGATCAATCCTAAAATTCCGGTAATAGCGCTTACAGCTACTGCAACCCCAAAGGTTCAGAGTGATATTGTAAAAAACCTTGATCTGCGACACCCTAATATATTTATCTCTTCCTTTAACAGGGAAAACCTCTATTACGAGATCGTACCTAAAATAAAAAAGAGCCAGACAGATGAAAGTATTGTGCGCTTTATTAAGGGTATGAAAAATAAAAGCGGTATTATTTATACCCTTAACAGGAAAACCACGGAAGAGCTGGCAAGTATACTGATGGCTAACGGCATTAAAGCAGTGGCCTATCATGCAGGTTTGGATGCCAAACTCAGGGCAAAACGCCAGGACGATTTTTTAAGCGAAGAAGTACAGGTTATTGTGGCTACTATTGCCTTTGGAATGGGTATTGATAAGCCGGATATAAGGTTTGTTATTCATTACAATATTCCCAAATCCATTGAAAATTATTATCAGGAAACAGGCCGTGCCGGAAGAGATGGCCTTGAAGGCAAGTGTATTTTATATTATTCGCATAAGGACGTCAGCAAGCTGGAACATTTAATGCGCGACAAGCCCCTGAGCGAACGGGAAGTTGGCGCACAGCTGATCAATGAAATGGTAGCTTATGCCGAAAGCGGGGTTTGCAGGAGAAAAGTGATCTTAAGCTATTTTGGCGAGCATTTTTTAGAAGAGAACTGCGGCTGCTGCGACAACTGTAAGCATCCTAAGGAAAAAATTGAAGCAAAGGCTGAAGTGGTAACAGCGTTAAAAACCCTGAAAGAGCTTGATGAAAAATTTGCTACAGAATACCTGATGAATATTATCACCGGGAAACCTACTCCCCAGGTAAAAATGTTCAGGCACGAGGGACTGTCAGGCTTTGGTTCAGGAAAGGACAAGGACGCGCATTTCTGGAACTCCCTTATCCGCCAGATGATACTTGAAGGGCTGATAAGAAAAGATATAGAAGAGTACGGCGTTTTAAAGCTGAATGATAAAGGAACGGATTTTATTAAAAAGCCGAAATCCTTCACCATTGTTTTGAACAATAAATTTGAAGAAGCCGTGGGCGATGATGATGAAGGTGCCGATAACACCGGCGATGGCGCGGCAACCGATGAGAAGCTGTTTGAAATGCTGAAAGAGCTCAGGCATAAGGAAGCAAAGAAAAAAGGCCTGCCGCCGTTTGTTATATTCCTGGAGAACTCATTGATGGATATGGCCACACTCTACCCTACCACCACTCTGGAACTGGAAAAATGTCAGGGGGTAAGCAAGGGCAAGGCCATTCGTTACGGCAAACCGTTTGTTGAATTAATTGCAAGGTACGTGGAGGATAATAATATTGAAAAGCCCGATGACTTTGTGATGAAAAGCGTGGTAAATAAGAGCGGCAACAAAGTGTACATCATACAGCAAACTGATAAAAAAATCCCTATTGAGACCATTGCCAGGAATAAAGGATGGAAGTTGGCCGAATTACTGGAAGAAATGGAAACCATTGCGGCAAGCGGAACCAAGCTAAACCTGGGATATGCTATTGATGAGATGCTGGATGAAGAAGAGCAGGATGAAATTATGGAATACTTTAAAAGCTGTGAAACCTCATCGCTAGATGTAGCGCAACAGGAGCTGGCAGATTTTGATTTTAACTGGGAGCAATTAAAAATAATGCGTATCCGGTTTTTGGCAGAATATGGGATGTAGCACGGAGTTGCTAACATTTTTTTGCAATTATTCACAATTGTTCTGAAAAACCACTATTTTTGCAACCCGTTTACGGATGGTGCGGTAGCTCAGTCGGTAGAGCAAAGGACTGAAAATCCTTGTGTCGCCGGTTCGATCCCGGCCCACACCACGAAACCCTCGCAAATTTTGCGGGGGTTTTTTAACCTATGCACTACGTTTATATATTATATACAGCCGCTTACGACAAGTTTCATAACGGAGAACCCTAGTGATGTAATGGGGCGATTGCAGCAGCACAATTCAAAGCATT
>DAOLFI010000173.1:0-6697 GCA_035326385.1 Niabella sp. | reverse complement strand
TCGGTGGTTAACTGATCGCCCTGACGAACATATATCCCACCCGGCTGGTCTACAACAGAGCCGCTTATGGCGGTTACAAAACCCATGATCTGATCATGCAGCAATTGCCTGTAAGTACCAAAATCATCATTCCAGATAACAAGGTCTACCGCAAGCCCTTTCATGCGCCAATAAGAGTGCGCTTTTATTAATTGCCTTACCAGGGCAGTATTATCGCTATCCTGTACCCTCACCAGTACAATAGGCAGATCGCCCGATATGGAATAGCCCCACAGGCCAGACTGGCCTTTTCTGTTGCTGGCAATGATATTAGCTTCGGCCCTGTGCGTGGCATTGGCAAATAGTATATGGCCCGCCATTGAATTAAATAACTGGGCCTCCGGTTCGCTTGCATTGATCTGCCTTAGTAAAACCTGGCTATGCGTCCATGACAACTCAAAGGCACGGTTCTTAAGATGTGTATCCCGGTATTTACCTATCAGCTGCTGACTTTTATCCTGCGTTTCTGTAATGCCAACAATAATTTCGAAAATGGATGTCTGACGCGGCTTTAAAGTGATTTTGTATTTTATGGCGGCAACAGGGTCTAAAACAGAACCTTCCGTTCCGGATAACACCCCGCTTTGTTTTACTGCTATAGGTTCTGCAAGTGTTCTTGTTCTTCCGGTAAAACGCATCCGGTCGCTTTCAAAAGATACATCTTCCTGGCCAGCGCCGGTCAGCGACATCATAAAGAACATCCATGGTGGCTGCTCATCTTTAGACCGGGCCCTCCGGGTACATAAAATAGCTTTATCCTCTTTGCTGATCTTTGTTTGAACAAACAGGTTGCTGAATGCAGGATGCGCTTCATCTGCCGCCTGCGGGGCTATCACTACTTCGGTATAGCCTGTTACTTCCAGCGTTCTTACAGCATTGCTTTTATTAGTGATCTTTATCCTTCTTATAGAAACATCATCTTCCGGAGATACCACAATATCTGTTTTTGTCTCAAAGTGATCGTTTACCCGCCTGAACTCAACATGTCCCTGCGAAAAAATAGTTTCATCTATTGCAAATCTTTTCTTTGTGGGCTGATACGTGTTCGACCACAGCTCGCCTGTTGTGAGGTCTTTAATATAACAGAAGGTTCCCCAATTGTCTTTGGTTACATCTTCGCGCCAGCGTGTTACTGCAATATGCTTCCACCGGCTGTAGCTACCGCCCGCATTGGTAATGGCTACATGGTACCTGCCATTGGAAAGTAACTGAACCTCGGGTATAGTGGTTGCCGGTGTATTAATAATCCTGATATGGGACTCATGACTGGATACTACTTTGCCGGCTGCACTATCATCCTGTGTATAGTAATTGGTAGCCTTAGGCGCTTTCTCTTTTAATAAAAGAAGGGCAGATTGCAGCTGGGGATCTCGTTCAAACCTTTGTTGCATTTTTTCTCCCAGCAACACACGCGCCAGGGATAAAAAGCTCATGCCCTGATGGTGCGCCATAAATGAGCGTACAATGACATGAGAATCCCCTCTGGGCATTCTTGACGGAGTATAATCAATAGCTTCGTAAAAACCATACTTACCTTCAAAGCCATTCCTGGATAATACTGCCAGGTTTTTCAAAGCAGCCCCGGCATCAAACATTAAAGATAACATGGTAGCATAAGGCGCTATTACCAGGTCCTGCCCCAGCCCTCGTTTTAAGCCCAGACCCGGCACGCCAAATGCCTGGTACTGGTAGTTAAGATGTGCATCTACCAGGTTATAACCTGATTCTGAAACACCCCAGGGTATATCCTTTCGCCTGCCGTAATCTACCTGGTTCTGAATAACACCCCTCGCTGTTTTTTCAAGTAAAGTATTTTCGTACGAAGGCATGACTAAGTCAGGCATGAGGTATTCAAACATGGAGCCGCTCCATGAAAGCAATACCGGAGCAGTTCCTTCGTTGGTTATGAGCCTTCCCAAAGCAAACCAGCTGTCCTGCGGTACTTTCCCCTGTGCTACAGCTGTATAAATGCCCAGCCTGGCCTCTGAGGCAAGTATATCATAATAGCTTTTATCCTTAACATCTTCACTTACATTATAACCAATATGAAACAGATGCTTGGAGGCGTCATACAGAAAATCATATTCAACATCAGCAAACCCGCTGCATTCATTGGCCAGTTTTTCAATTTTACTAAGCTTCTCCAAAGCATGGCTGGCAGCGGCTTTGAGCGATGCCTGCAACTGTTCCAGCCATGATCTCTTTTCATCATCGCCGGCCTGCAATATTAAGTTTTCAGCAACAGGTAATAAGGATGCTGTTAAATCACCAATTTCGTTAAGAGCAGGAACAGATTCCAGAAGCCGTAATGCATCAAAGTCCTGCACAACCGGCAGCAGATCCACCCATGGCGTTAAAATAACAAATGAATTAAAAGCATCCTTCACCTGTGCCTCAAATTTATTCAGCCAGAATACCATTGTTTCATCTGGCTCAACCGCTTTATCCATCTTTAATGCCTGCGCTTTTTGAAGCAATTGCTGCAACTGTGTTTTATGCTGGTGAAGTAATAGTTCAGGTGCGCCTAAAAGCTGATCCAGATCATTTTCCACTTCTGCAAACAGCCGGCTGTTTTGAGCATTATAGCTTTTTGCTGTGAGCCATGTATGCTTTAACCCTTCATAAAACCTGTTGGAGAAAATTTTACTGTGGGGTAGCTCAAGCAATCCCTGCTTAAGCACGATCATATTAGCCACAAAATTTCCGCTATCAACGGCTGATATGTATTTTGGATATAAAGGCTCCAGGTTAGTGGTATCGTACCAGTTATAAAAATGCCCTCTATAACGCTCCATATCGTTTAAAGAGTTAAATGTATGCTGGGTACGTTCTACCAGCTCACACAGCGAAATATAGCCAAAATCATAAGCTGATAAATTTACCAGGCAGGAAAGCCCTATATTAGTGGGCGAAGTACGGTGCGCAACAATGGCCACAGGTTTTTCCTGAAAATTATCGGGTGGTAAAAAGTGATCTTCTGTTGCTACAAAATCCTCAAAAAATGCCCAGGTTTTGCGGCCGATAACCTGGAGAAACGCTGATTCAGAACCAGAAATACTGAAGTCTTTTTTAATGCGCGGCTTACTTACCCGCCACGCAATGGCAGGAGCTAATAACCATAATATCAAAAATGGCGCAGCTATAAAAAGAGCCGATGGCTTGTACATTATGATCAGCGCAGTCAATATCAGTACCAGGGCAATAGCCTGCCACATATAAGCATAAGCACCTGCCACCGTTTTTTTACCTCCTGATCTTTGTGCAGCATAGGGCGTCCACTGCAGTAATTTTCTTTTTGAAAAAAGCAGTCTCCAGTTAGCTAAAAATATAGCATCCGCATTTTTAAGGGCTTCAAAAGGCAATACTGCGATGTTATAAAACACCTGCACCACATTTTTTTTAAAAGAATCCCATACTTCTGCTATATGAGATCTTTTGTCTACATCCCCCGAGTTGCTGCTTAATTGTAACAATGCGGACACTAACGGCATAAGGAACCAGAATACTATAAAGCCAACGATCCACAGGACCGGGGCCGGTAGTACCAGCCATACCATTGCCAGTAACAGCAGCATGGCAGGCATTACCAGGCTTCGCTTAATATTATCCCATATTTTCCATTTGGATAACGAGGAGATATAGTTTCTCCTCAGCCGGTTTTTTGCATCAGGCGCAAAAGGCAGGCCCCATGTTGCAATCTGCCAGTCGCCCCGGATCCAGCGATGGCGGCGGCTTACATCGGTCCAGTAGGTTTCAGGATAATCTTCAAACAATTGCACATCGGTCAGCAATCCTGAACGCACATAAGAGCCTTCCAGCAGGTCATGGCTTAGAATACGGTTTTCAGGAAATGCTTTTCCCAGCACTTTTTCAAAAACTTCAATATCATAGATGCCCTTTCCTATAAATGATCCCTCTTCAAACAGATCCTGGTACACATCGGAAACCAGCTGAGTATAAGGGTCAAGCCCCGAGTCATTACTATGCATACGGGCATATACGGAGCTGTTTTTCCCGGGCAGGTTAATAGCTGTACGGGGTTGCAAAATACCATAACCCTCTACTACCCTGTTTTTCTTAGCGTTGATCATTGGCTGGTTAAGCGGGTGCGCCATGGTAGCGATCATCTTCCATGCAGACTCCCGCGGCAGTATAGTATCAGCATCTAAAGTAATAACATATTTTACATGGGTCAGCGCTGCAACATCGCCTACAATCAGCGAAAAATCGTGGTGCCCTGTATTTTTAAGCAGACTGTTCAGCTCTCCCAGCTTACCCCTTTTCCGTTCATAGCTCATCCACACCCTCTCCGACTTATTCCATTTGCGTGGGCGATGCATCAAAAAGAATATATCCGTATCATGCTCTTTTTGATATTTCAGGTTCAGCAATTCAATTTCTTCTTTTACGAAGGAGAGCAGGGTTTCATCTCCCGGCATGTGTTCCTGCGGTGCATCGGCAAAGTCTGTAAGCAGGCAATAGAACAGGTTTTTTTGCGGATTGGAAAGATAGCGTACTTCCAAATTACTGACCAATTCTTCAATACCAGTTTTACTGGTAATAAGGCAGGGAACAGCAACCATTGTGCTATATACTTCTGGTATATGTCCTGAAAAATCAAGTTTTGGCAAAGGCTTTGGTTTTACCAGAAGAGATGAGAACCAGTTAATAAGAACTGATGCAAACTGACCTAAAACAACAAAGCACAAAATACCTGTGACTACAGCCATCCATAGCTTATGGCTTTGGGTGTAAACAGAAAAGCTTAACAGGAGGCTTACGATAAAAGCAAGCAAAAATGTGGAACCTGTATATAGAGGCAACCTGTTCTTCCTGAAAAATTTTTTAAGCTGATCGCCAGCTGTCAGCTCGGCAGCAGCAGCTTTTACCAGCTCATCTCTCCCTTTATCAACCAGGAAGTAGCCTACATGATGTTGGCGTTCGGGACGCCCTTCGGCCCTGGCTTTCCTGGCAAGATCAATAGCCAGAGAAGCAATTTCATGCTCAGGCCTTTTTGATTTTTTCCCTATCCATTCTACCACATGCCGGTAGCAGTCGCGGGTAACAAAATCCATCACAGGGTAAGTACCCGTTATGTCCTGGTATAAAACTTTTTCCACTACGCTGACGCTTTCCACAAAATCTTTCCACTCAGTAGTTTTCAGCAGGCGGATACTTTCAATGCTGTTGCGCATAGAAACCTGGTCAGCCGCCTGGCTCTGATTGTGAATATTCACCAGCTCAGCAACTGAATGGCCTGTATCGGAAAGCTGCTGCTCTATCCACGACAAAGGCATGGCAAGCCCCTGTCCTTTGCCCTGCATACGCCTTGTAAATTCCGCAACAAAGGCGCTGTTCAGATGAATATCACTTTTAGCCATTTCGGCTGTTGTGATAATGATGTTTTTGGGCTCCTTTTGAGCTACTTTTATGAATTCTTCGGCCCAGAAAACGGCTTCGTTTTTATCCAGCCTGTCTATAGCAATCCTTGACGCAATGCGCCTTATGTTCTCAATAATGGCAAAGCGAAGCATAATGGGTATAGCCCATAGCTCTCCGATGGTAAGCACATTTTTTGCCTGGTAGCCTTCTATGAACGAGGTGAGGTTGGCAACATCTATTCTCCCATCGCTGTGCGAAATTATTTCCAGCGCAATATCATATACCCGCGGCATACCGGCCGATTTTCCCTTTGCCAGTATGGGCAAGGTTTGACTATACTTTTTAGGCAGATGCTTACGTGCTATATTGATCTGCTCTTTTACCAGGTAAAAATTATCCAGAAACCATTCGCTTGCCGGGGCAATGGCCTGCTTTTCCTTAATGCTTTCTGCCAGCATTTCCTGTACTCTGTCTATTACCTCCTCATTATCGTTCAAACGTTTCAGCACTCTATCCGGCTGCTTCGTTTTTAATATTTCATGCTGGGCTGCTACACGCAAGCCCTGCGACTCCATTTGGGCGTTGCTGAGCAGGTCGAGCCGGAACGGATCTTCGTTTTTAAAAGGATAATTGGATTCGGAAGTAAAATACTCCCGCATTTTCGTCATAAGTTCATCAACGGGCTTTGTTATTTTCATATGTAGAAGCATAACAATTTTCAAGCCGGGATTGAATATCTTGCTTTTAATCAATAAAATAGCCGGGATTCAAGATTTTGAGTATACGGTTCAAGATTTTGAACCTGTACAGTTATTATTCCATTTTGCGGGGTTATTCAAAATATAATTGGCAATGCGATTATATTCCGCATTATTGCGGATGATGTGTTCATAATAATTCCGTTGCCATACCCGCATATTTTGGTCACCCTGATTTTCATACCGGAACCATTTGGTAACGCCGATTTTAAATCCGCGGATAATAGAACCGATGGATTGGGGAATAATCTGTTGAAATTTATTTTCGATAATATTGGACCGTCGGGGTTCAATATTTTGAACCCCAACCCCCACAATTTTTACAATTTCAATTATCCCATGAATATGATCGGGCATTATCACGTATTTATGCAATTTGGTCTTGGGGAAATGGACAGGTATATCCTGCCAGCATTTTGCTGCTATTTCACCGGCATCGTTCAAAATCATTTCGCCATTTATTATCTGGCCAAACAGGTGTGCCCTGTTCTGTGTGCAAAGGGTTATAAAATATAGCC
>DAOLFI010000172.1:0-6701 GCA_035326385.1 Niabella sp. | reverse complement strand
ATCCGCATCCCCACTGATCACATAAGTTCCTTTAGCATGTTCCAAACCGGCATTCCTGGCGTTTTCAACGCCCGGCCTGCCCTCAAATATGTACCTGGCACCTGCCCGGGTTACTATTGCCTTTGTATTATCAGAGGAATTATTATCCACCACAATTATCTCTGTTGGATAATCTGTCTTCATATCCGATAAGGATGATAAGGTTTTTAAAATCCCCTTCTCCTCGTTGTATGCAGGTATAACAACAGATACTAATGGCACAGCATTTTTATCTAATGCTTTAATACGTTTTTGAATCGCATCCACATCAAGCAAAAGCGCTTCGTTACTTTTATTATGTTTTGTTATATATGCAGGTATAAATGCAGGTCGCATATGTGTGTATGTTTACATCATCTCATAAATATCCATCAATTCCCGGGCCGCTTTGTTCCAGGTAAAGTCAGCTGATCGTTGCAGGCCTTTTTTTATCAGTTCACTTTGTAATTCAGGATTACTTATAAGGTCTTCTATTTTTTTAGTTATATCATTAACATTGTAGGGGTCTACAAACAAAGCCGCATCCGCTGCCACTTCCGGCATAGATGATGTGGATGAGGTAATGACAGGTGTTCCACACCCCATTGCTTCAAGTATAGGCAGGCCAAAGCTTTCTCGCAGGGAAGGATACAAAAATAAAGTAGCTGCATTATAAAGGAGGGGCATTTCATCTGAAGATATAAACCCCGGCAATATAAAATTCTTAAACAACTCCTCCTGTTTGTTGGCTTTTAACCGTTCTATAATCAACTGCCGGTCATAATCTAATATGACTAAGGGCAAAGGGTCACTTATAGAGCCGCAATACTTAGCATAAGCATCAATTACATTTCCCGTATTTTTTTTGGGGGCAGTATTGCCTAAAAAAAGGATAAAAGAATGAGGCAGGTTATATTTTTTTCTTATTCCTTCAACCAGGGAACGTTCATATTGATTATTAAACTTTTTGTTTACTGCATTGTAAACCACTTTTACTTTCTCTTCAGGCAGTTTTAACTTCTCGCAGATCACTTCCTTTTCGAAATGTGATACGGTGATGATAAACTTACTCTTTTGTGCGACCCTGGGGACAACAAACCTGCGATACAGATTCCCGAAATTTTGATAGGCGGTTCCCTTAAAATCAATTTTCTCAAGATAAATGATATCATGTAAAGTAAGCAATAGTGGGTTTATAGATCTAAGAGCAGAAGTATTGCAGGTAGAGTGTAAAAAATCAATACGCTCGTTTTTAATAGCTTTAGGTAACGAAAACTGCTCCCAGTCAAAATAGGTTTTCCCGGACAATGTTTTTATTTTCCAGTTAGGCGTTTCCGATATACAGGTATTATCTTCATCATCTTTCACAAATAGAACGTATTCGTTTTTATGATCCATCTGTTGCAACTCTTTTATTAATTCAAGGGCAACGACTTCCATACCATGCTTCTTTTTCCGAAAAAGACGTTGTACTTCTATGCCGATTCTTTTCATTAAAGATTATTTTTATAACTTGATTCGTCATGCTGTGTAGCAACAGAAATTTTATTTGCTTTTTTAGCTTTAAGAAGCGCTATAAACTGATAAAACATAAACCTGGGAGCATATTTTATACTTTTGTATATCTCCTGATCAGCCTTAAAATAGCGAAGTGCCTTTGCAAAGATGCCTGCAAAAACCAAAAGAGTAATACCCCAGTAAATAAGCATCCAAGGCGACACGAAAATATTTACTAGGCAGAGCACGCCTACTATCAGCATCATCAAAAACAACGGAGGGCGCATCAGCATGAGCGCAAAAGCAAACTGGTTCCAGTTCAGTTTTGCCACTGAGCTTATCATCATTCGCAGTCCAAGTATCCAAAACCTGAACCAGGTGTTTATCCACCTGGCACGCTGCTTGACAAGTTGATCCGACTTTGCCGTCTTTTCATCGTACACAACAACTTTTTCGGCAAACGCGATCTGCTCATTTCTTTTTAACAGCTCATATTGCAAAACCTTATCAAAGCCCGCACCGCTCATATGTTTTTCTTTAAGGCATTTTTTATAGATATCCACCAAAAAGGCCATGCCCGAGCCGGCCAATGATGCTGAACTCCCTGCGTCAAAGGAGAGCTTTCTGTCTACATAGCGGTAGTAGATATCACCAGCCTCATCCAGGCAGGCATACACCGTATTCAGGTTCTTGGCTTTGCGCACTCCCTGCACCGCCTTATACCCAGCAGCAAAAAATACGTTTAACTCTGTAAGATAATCAGCAGATACCAAATTATCGCTATCAATAATGGTAATGATGTCATGCTCCCTTTCAAAATTTTCAATGGCATAAAAGTGTGACCGGATATTGCTTGCCAGCACATTCGGCGGTTGGAGTATCCTTAATTTCCCGTGGCTTATATGAAACCCTGACACGTCACAATTATCAGCAACCACATAAATCAGATAGTTGTTATATTTTATATTGAGGATGGACTGCACCACATGCTCAATTAAACCAACCTGCTGATAGGCGGTAACAACTATTGCGTAATCAAAAGGTTCCTTCTCTTTTTCATCCAGGGAAAGGCGTTTCTTTTTTCTAAACTTCCCTATTACAAAAAGTAGCACAGGAACCCAAAAAGAAATACCAATAATTATTTGTAATAAAAACCACCACATATCTTATATTGCTTTATTGAGGTGAAAGAGCTGCACCCTTTTTCACTGACTTCCAGTTTTTGTCTGTTGTATCAAATTCCTTTATTACCCTGGCAGGATTGCCGACCACAACACTAAAGGCAGGCACATCTTTGGTCACTACGCTCCCGGCTCCTACCACAGCGTGTTTGCCAATAGTCACTCCTGCCGTGATAACTGCATTCGCACCAATCCACACATCATCCTCTATACATATCCGTTTTGTGGTCACGGGCTGGGATTTTGGAGGTATTAACACATCCTCATAACCGTGATTCAACCCCGATATCACAATATGCTGTGCCAGCATTACGTTATCGCCGATGGTTACGGGACCTATGAGCACACACCCTATACCAATTATTGTATTTTGCCCAATGGTCACATCACCTACCCCATTATTGACCACCGCGTAGGCTTCTATAATAGATCTGCTGCCCAAAAAAAACTTATTAAAGGGAAACAAATCCATCCTGGCCGTACGCCTCACACGCGCGTGCCGGCCTCTTTTATGCACAAAAGGGTTTACAAAGTATCTTATCCAGTATCGCGGGCGGGGATCATTCTTTGGAGAAAGAAGCCACAGCGCAATCTTTTTTAGAAAAGTACTGGATTTTATTTTTGACTTTAAGTCCATAATTGTTTATAATGGTCTTCGCCCCGTTTCTATATTCTTTTTGCGCTCGCTCAAAACACCCCACACAAAACACAATATCCCGGGTATCAAAAAAATAATAAAAGGCATGCTGCTATTTTTTTGTTTTATTTATTGCTCAACTGCTTGTCCAATTTCGGTGCCATCAAAATTACTCCAAAAGAAAGATAAAGGATAATCAATGATGGCATATCGTTCATCACCTCATTTCCATAGCTGCACAAAAATATCCCTGCACTGCCGGACAGCAAAGCTATCAGCTTTACTTTTAAAGAAGGATTGTGTATCCTCCATATAATGCCCGTGCACTTTCCAAACAGGAACATCATTATGCAAAACCAAAACGTAAAACCAACAATTCCATACATTGCCCACAATTTTACCCAATAACTGTCAGGCTCAATGGTGGACAAATATTTGTCTGGATTATATTTGTGTCCAAAAGACCCGATTACACCCAGGCCGCCGCCAAAAGGCTTTGACTTCATATATTCAGCAAGCTTTTTCTGATTTATAAAACGCACGTTCAAAGATGCATCATTAGGATCCACAGAACTCCTCAGCCTCACGATAGCATAGTTGCCGCTGCCAATGTTCGTGTATTTCAAAAAACCATAAAAAAGCCCGATTGCTATCAACCCGAACATAAAAACCTTGAAGCGCTTTGTTAAAAACATAGCCGCAACCGCAGCACCCGCTACTGCAAACATGGCACCCCTGGTGCCTGAAATCATCATTCCGTAAAAGAACAGCCCCGACAATACCAGGAGCACTATTTTTTTCCACCATTCTTTTACAGAAAAGGACAATACGAACGCGATCATGGAAAATTGGCCCTGCGAAGGGCCAAATTGTCCTGCATTGCTAAAAATAGAGAAATACCTGATCTGCCCCCACAGCACATGTGTTGGATTATCCTGCAGAAATAGCTGGTCGCCCTGGGACAGCCCGATATACTTTTGCTTTACTCCCACCAATGCTGCTATCAACGAGAATAAAATAATGGTCTTAAGAAAAATATTCAGCCGCCTGGGGGTTGTGAGCAAGAGCATTCCCAGCGGAGCGATAAGAAATGGGTATAATGCCGAGCTTCTCAACTCCAGTATCCATCCTGTAATATTTGCTCCCGCAGGGTTGGCAACTTCGGCAACGCTCAGCAAAAACCAGGAGAATGTTAGCCAGAACAGGCAATTGTTCAAATTCGAAAAATCAAATCTATCCGCGTTGTACCATATACTTAGCCATGTAAGTAATAATAAAATTTCTATGCCTAATCCATAAGAAATGCCGCCTCCTATTTCTCTCGACAAAAAATGAAGAAAAAAACAATACCCTGTTGTGGCCATCAGGCCGAGGAACGGCTCACGAAATAAAAATATAGTAAAAATGACAACAGAGAGCAGTACTACCGGAACCAGGGGCAAAACAAAATTCTGCGTAACAGCTGCCAAAATAATACAGGCTAATGTAACCAATAGTGCGGCCCCTATCAGATAGATGTTCTTTTTAGCAATTGTATCTTTTATAAGATGCCCCACCCTGCTTAAGCAACTTTTACTTTATTAAGAACCCAACCTAAAAAGCCTCTTTGTTCAGCAAGGAATTTAATAAATACTTCCTCGTTTTCTGCGATTTTCTTTCCAGCTTCAAATACGGCAATGCTTTTATCACAAAACATCATCCACTCTTTTACATTATACATGTCCTGTCCGCTTTCTATATCAATAATCACTATATCAAAAGTATTTTTTAATACTTCAAAACCGGCTATCAGGCTTTGGGCATCCCGCAGCTCCAGCAGGGAATTGCTGCTGTTTGTAGCCCGGTTTAATATGGTGATACGGTCTTCTACCTGTATTTGTTTTTTAACCAGGAAGGATTCAAATTTTTGCGCAGACATTCCTTCCATATTTTTTTTATTCGTTACCAGGTCCAGTATATTATCGTTCTTTTCACAAATCAACAATACATTTTTACCCATCATGGCAAAAGCATAGCTCAGGCTTCCTGCCAGGAAGGTTTTGCCTTCTCCCTGGGACAAGCTTGTAATGCCCAATACATTATTATCTTCCGACAAATGCTGGTTGATCTCGAACCGCAGTGATCGCAGCAGATCCTTATAAATACTATAGTCTTTCACATCCCCATCGTCTTTCCATATATTCCGCAGGTCTTTATCGGCTTCGCCGATAAAATTGAGGGCGCCAACCACTTTTTGCCGTGTAACAACCTCGAGTCTTCCCGGGTCATTTATTGTGGTGTTGAAAGCAAAAGCTACGAACAGGGACATCATGCAAACCAGCAGACCAGAGATACCGGAAAAAGCAACATATAGCATATTTTTGGATTTCTCCGGGGGGCCGGGCAGGCCCGGCTCTGCCAAAGCCAGATGGCTTGCGGTTTGCGACATCAACTTTGCCTGGTTATATTGGTTTTGAACGGCCTGGTAATCAGCCGAAGCGATTTCTGCTTCCCGTATAATGTTTTGAGCAGGACCTGCGGCTGCGCTCGCTCCACCCGATCCTTTAGGCATTGTAGACAATTGTCTTTCTATCGTAGTCAGGGCGCTTTGTGCCGCTGCCAGGTCCCCTTCATATTTCAGGCGCTGGTTTAGCAGTTCCTGTCTTACAACCGTGGGATTTAAACTGCCGGTATTATAGGAACGGGCCACCAGCCTTTCTTTTATACGCTGCAATGAATCAATGGAGGCTTTATCCTGCGGCCTGAGATTATTATTAACGTATTTTTGGTTGGCTATCCTTAACTGGTTATCAATATCTACAATCGCCGTATTATTAGTAGATTCAGTCTGGGTTACATATCCTCCCTGCCCTTTCAATTTTGCATTAATATCTTCAATAGCGCCCTTTATAGAGCTGATCTGTCTTAGATAAACCTGCCGCTGAGCCTCCGCTTCTGCCACCCTGGAATAAGCCATATCAGACTGCCGCTGAGCATTAGTAGCACCGGCAGCAGCAGCTGCAGAAGCAGTTATTGCTCCCTGTGCCGATGCATTCTTTCTTTCCATATCTATCTGCTTCGCGCGCAATAAGCTATCTAAAATAGCAAGCGATTCGCTTTGTCCTGCTATGGAAAGATTGGTATAATAAGCAATAAAATCTCTTGAAAAAGTATTTACTACATAGGTTGAAAGATCAGGGTTAGATGATATGAACTCTACTTTAATGAAATCACTTTCTCCATTTCTTGCGATACTTAAGTTTTCTGAAATTGCGTTTTCACTATATCCGGCATAATTAAGTATGTCGTACAGTTTAATGCGATTGCCATTATCAGCCGTAGATATTAAGGTACCGTTTGCCAACCGTTTTTCATACTCTTTTATAACC
>DAOLFI010000171.1:0-6702 GCA_035326385.1 Niabella sp. | reverse complement strand
TCTTCATCCTCTATGCCGTCTGCTATTATTGAAGGCTCCGTTGTTCTTACTACGGCATAATAGCTGCGTTCTTCCAGCACTTTCTTATTATGAAAGTTCAGGTCACCACAGCCACATTTGCAATCTTCCTTTCCTCCGTCTTCATTTTCATTTACAACTACAATAAGCCGTTGTGGTATAGAATATGTAGTACCTGCGCCATCTTCTGTTTTTTCTTTTAAGGTTACAGGTTGCTCCCAAAACCTGTCATCTTTGCTTACTGTAACCTTAGCTGCGATCACTTTTTCTGCATCTTTAAGCTCGTTGAATACCAATAAACCCGTAACAAAATATCCGTTTGTTTCGGTTGTGGCAAATCCTACAGGGAAAAATACCGGTGCCTCGTTCTCACCATTTTTTAATGCTGCCGATAATACGATCTGATAGCCATCGGCTTTTTGCTCGTCGGTAATGATAAGCTTGCCTCTTACCTGGTACGACATTGTCATGTCTGCAGGTTTACCAATATCAAAGCTTATCGTAGCTACGTTCAATATAATATTTCCGATAGCGTTTTTTTCTACTTCTATTATTTCCCCCCGGGGTTCTGTATTGCCGAGGCTTATTGCCGCATATTCGCCCATCGCGCTTTTTACCTGGTAGCTTATCTTACTGCCATCTGCAATAACTGCAGGGTCTATATCTATCAGAACAATCCGGTTGTCTTCAATAGGAAAAGACTCTGTGATCGTAAACCGCTGTTTATTGATATATGATATTATAAACTGATAGCCCAGGAATAATTTTTCATCTCCAACCGGTTTAAACGTATACTGAACAGTCTTTACAGTATTTGTGGTTACCGGGTTACCGAATGTTATGGTTTCTCCTATAACTTTAACGTCTGTAACAGAAACACCGAGGATGTCAAAATCTGACAGTTTTTTGAACGTAAGACCGTTTTTCAGTGCCTTTTCTATGTTGTTGATAGCAGCCGCAGATACTTTGCCCTCTGTAAGCCTCTTCTTCAGATCTGCCAATTGAGAAAGGTCATTTACATTTAGTTTCATAACAAGTTTTTTTGATGGTGATAAAATGTACCTGCATACAATCTGACGCCGATGATTAGTTACTCAATCCTGCCTGTGCAATGAGAGGGTATAGCACTGCAGGTTATAAATCATCTTGCTATTATGTCTGGCACAAATGTTTTTCATAATGCTGATATTTCATGGCATTCCCAATTCTATTACTCCACTAATTTCACTTTTCCGTTGACCCTAACCAATACCGCATTGTGGTATTTTTGAGGAGGCCGGTCAATGGCGTAAGGGAAAGATGCAGTAACTGTTAGCGGAAAATGTTGTCAGGGGTTTTTCTGAAAGACTGGTAGAGCTATGAAATGAACGCTAAGGGGAAGAATAGGAGCAAAATGTAGAAGATGAATAATACGCGGCCATTTATTTTATTGATAGGCCTGGTCCTTAGCTCAATGAAACATATCAATCAGGCTGGCGATCTTTCTAACCAGTTTGCATTTAATTTTTCAGATGGATAAATGTGTGCGTGTTGCGGCTGTTATTTCTTTTTTGAAGCCTTAGCTTCTTTATTATACGCGAGGCAAATTTTTATCCAGTAATTAAAATCCTTTTTTGAGGCAAACCCTTCGGGGGCTACATAGCAATAGCCTTTTAGCTGGCGGCCCCGCATGATCATTGGCTGATAGCCATTTCTTTCGGCAACTTCATCTTCCAGCCGGGGGTGGTAGCGGCACATCAGACCGTCTTGGGTTATATTGATGCACATTTTATCATTTACTAAAAATGCCAGCCCGCCAAACATTTTCTTTTCTTCTATGGATAAACCCGGAACAGCAGCAAGCTGCTCCCTTACCCTGTTTGCTAATATTGTATCGTATGCCATGGCAATAAATGAGGTTGAATGGTATGAAAGATCAGGGTAAAGTTAAAGACTATTTATCTTGTGTACTGTTACTCATGTGCGTTGAATATTGATTATCACCCGCAATTACCCTAAAGTGTTAAGTAAACGTCATTGATAGCTTATTAAATATTCCAATAATCAATCACAGCTTTCCAAGCTGCCGGATAGCCGCTTTCAGCACTTCATCTTTCTTGGCAAAGCATAACCTTATTATCTTATCGGGTTGTGGCGTTTTGTAAAATGCGCTCAAAGGTATGGTGGCTACTTTATGTGCTGTTGTCAGCCATTTTGCAAATTCCACATCGTTTAAATCGCTGATATCGCTATAATCATATAGCTGGAAATAAGTCCCCTGGCTTGTAGGCAGTTTTTTAAAGTGTGATGTCTTCAATCCTTCAATCAACAAATCCCTTTTCTCTTGCAGCAAACCTGCGGCAGCACCTTTTTCATATATTTCGAGATACTTTGCCAGTCCATATTGCGCCGGGCTGTTAACGCTGAAGGTCAGGTACTGGTGTATTGATTTAAACGCCTCTGTTATTTCTTTAGAAGCTACACAATAACCGATCTTCCATCCTGTAATATGAAATGCTTTACCAAAAGAGTATACAGAAATTACCTTATTGTTTAAAGACTCCTGCAAAAAGCCCGGCACATGGCAATGGGCATCATAAACAACACTATCATATACCTCGTCAGACACTACATAAATGTCTCTGTCCTCAATTATTTCAGCTAATTGGTTCCAGTCGTTTTGCGTCCATACATAACCTGTAGGATTGTGCGGTGTATTGATCAATATAGCTTTTGTTCTGGCAGTGATAGCCCGGGTAATTTTTTGCCAGTCTATTGCAAAATTATCAGCGGCGCTCAAAATAATTTTTACAGGAATACCTCCGTTAATCTCTATAGCCGGCAGATAACAGTCAAATGCGGGCTCTAAATAAATGACTTCATCTCCTTTTTCAATAATAGTGGTAAGCGCTGTATAAATACCATACGTGGCACCTGGTGTAATGGTTATTATTTCGGGTGAGCAATAATCAGTGCTATACCTTTCGTTTAGCTCTTTTGCAATATTTTCGCGCAGCTTCATGAGCCCCTGCATAGGGGCATATTGGTTATATCCTTCTGTAACAGCTTCCTGTAAAAGCCTATGCAGCTCAGGCGCTACGGGATAATCGGGCAGCCCCTGCGACAGGTTATAAGCGTTTTCCTGCCTTGCCAGGCTGGTCATTATAGTGAAGATGTTAAGCGGCGAAGCAGTATGTTTTAACTGTAATCCCATTAAATAAAATTAGTTTTGCAAATATGCAACAACTTCCTTTTAAAACTATTTCTGTCTGAAACTTCTGTCAGCAGGTTCGTATTTTTGCAACCCTTATTAAATAAGGCAACAATTTATGTCATTCAACCAACTTTTGATAAAAGAAAACGTTCAGTCAGCAGCACAACGCTTACAATCCATAGTTTTACAAACGCCCTTACAATTAAATACTGTTTTAAGCCGTCAGTTTGAAGCTAATGTTTACTTAAAACGGGAAGACCTACAGTTAGTGCGCTCTTACAAGCTACGCGGTGCGTATAATATGATGAGCAGCCTTCCCAAAGAAAAGCTGGAATGTGGTGTGGTATGCGCCAGTGCCGGAAACCATGCGCAGGGCTTTGCTTTTAGCTGCAAGGTTTTAAATATAAAAGGGACCATCTTTATGCCCTCTATTACTCCCAAACAAAAAATAACACAAACAGAAATGTTTGGGGAAGATAATATTGAGATCATATTAACCGGTGATACTTACGATGATTGTGCCAATGCAGCCAGGAAGTTTACTGCAGAAAATAACATGACTTTTGTCCATCCTTTTGATGATGAAAAAGTAATAGAGGGACAGGCTACCGTTGGATATGAAATCTGCGGACAAATAAAGAATATTGACTATGTGATTATACCTATCGGCGGCGGTGGCTTATGCGCTGGTGTTGGCAGCTTTATAAAAGCGGTCAGTCCGGCTACAAAAATCATCGGTGCAGAGCCGGAAGGAGCGCCTTCCATGACTGAAGCGCTAAAAGCGGGCTGTCCTGTATCATTGAACAGTATCGACCGCTTTGTAGACGGTGCCGCCGTAAAGCGGGTAGGGGATATTACTTTTGATGTATGCAAGCATGTTTTAGATAAAGTGATATTGGTTCCCGAAGGAAAAATATGTACCACTATACTGGAACTTTATAATAAGGATGCCATAGTAGTGGAGCCGGCCGGAGCACTCTCTATTGCGGCGTTAGGTTTTATGGGCGATGCTGTTAAAGGCAAGAATGTAGTTTGCATAGTAAGTGGTAGCAACAATGATATAGACCGTATGCAGGAAATAAAAGAGCGCAGCCTGCAATACGAAGGATTGAAACATTACTTTCTCATCAATTTTGCACAACGTCCCGGAGCCTTAAAACAATTTGTAAATGAAGTATTAGGACCTGATGATGATATTACCCGTTTTGAGTATATGCAGAAAACCAATAAAGAAAGCGGGCCTGCGCTTGTTGGCATTGAGCTTAAAAATAAAAGCGCCTATCAGCAACTGATCAGCAGTATGCAGCTACATCATATCAGTTATACGGAGCTTAATAAAGATGATGTGCTGTTTAGTTACCTGGTATAATGCTATTGGCCTGTATGTAAATAATCTTATTATCACAAATACTTACAAATGCTATTACTCCTGGCAGTGCTATGAAATTGAATAATATCTAATAATTCAGAAAAAATATTAGATAAATGATAATTTTATCTCTTCTCCGTCATGTTTTTGTCAAATTTCCATTTTTTTTGATTAATTTACACGGCTCTCGATTGTCTTCTCCGTATTGAAAAACCAAAATTTTTATAATTTTTTTATAAGGAACTATGACAGAAAACAAAGGTCTTTATGACCCATCTTTTGAGCGTGATGCGTGTGGAATTGGTTTCGTCGCCAATATTAAAGGCAACAAAAACCACCAGACCATTTCAGATGCGCTCACCATTCTCGAGAACATGGAGCACAGAGGTGCCTGCGGATGTGAGGCCAATACAGGAGATGGCGCAGGAATTATGATCCAGATTCCTCATGAATTTTTTTATGATGAATTGTTGCACTTGGGTATTACGCTTCCCGCAATTGAAAAGTATGCTGTAGGGATGGTTTTCTTCCCAAAGGAATTAAGAGTGCGGGAAGAGTGCCGCGATATCTTTAATCGCGCAGCAGAAAAAATGGGGATGCGTGTTATTCACTGGCGTAAAGTGCCTGTTACTAATTCAGGTATTGGCCCCAGCGCTTTGAGCGTAGAACCAGCTGTTGAACAGGTTTTCATTGAGCGTCCTGCAGGGGTGGAAACAGCGATCGAGTTTGAAAGAAAACTTTTTGTTTTACGAAAATATGCTACACACATAACCGGCAATGCCGTAAAGAAGGACCCTGTAGGATTTTATATTTCCTCACTGTCCTGCCGTACCTTGATATATAAAGGCCAGCTAACCAGCCACCAGGTGCGTGAATATTATGACGATCTTTCTGATAAACGTGCCGTAAGTGCATTTGGTTTGGTGCACTCAAGATTTGCTACTAATACCTTTCCTTCATGGAGATTGGCCCAGCCATTCCGTTTCATAGCGCATAATGGCGAGATCAATACTTTGCAGGGAAACCTGAACTGGCTGCGTTCTGCAGAATCCAGCTTTGAATCGCCATTGTTTACAGAAGAGGAAATGGACATGCTGGTTCCTATCGTAAGTAATGACCAGAGTGACTCGGCCTGCTTGGATAATATGGTAGAGCTGCTGGCTTTAACAGGCCGTCCGCTGCCGCACGTAATGATGATGTTGATCCCTGAAGCCTGGGATGGCAATGAAGAAATGGATCCTGTTAAAAAAGCGTTCTATGAGTTCCATGCCTGTTTAATGGAGCCCTGGGATGGTCCGGCTTCTATTTCATTTACCGATGGAAAAATAATCGGGGCTACTTTAGACAGAAACGGTCTCCGCCCTTCACGCTATTGCGTTACTACAGATGGCCGTGTGATAATGGGTTCTGAAACCGGCGCGTTGCCTATTGATCAAAGTATCATTAAAGAAAAAGGAAGGCTGCAGCCAGGTAAAATGTTCCTGGTAGATATGGAGCAGGGCCGTATTATTAGTGATGAGGAACTAAAGCAGGACATCTGTTCAAAAAAACCTTATGGAGATTGGTTAAACCAATATAAAATACGCTTAAATGAACTTCCTGAACCCCGTGTAATGTTCAGCGACCTGGGGGCAGACCAGATCTTCAAATACCAGAAAGCATTTGGCTATACATCAGAAGATGTAGAGAACATTATTACACCTATGGCTACCGATGGTAAAGAGCCTATAGGATCTATGGGTGTGGATACGCCGCTTGCTGTTTTAAGCGATCAGCCCCAACATTTAAGTTACTACTTCAAGCAGTTATTTGCACAGGTAACCAACCCGCCTATTGATCCTATCAGGGAAAGAATGGTAATGTCACTGGCTACCTTTGTAGGTAATAACGGCAGCTTATTGATAGAAGATGAAAAAGACTGCCACGTTGTAGCACTAAAGCAGCCGGTGCTTACCAATTATGAATTAGAAACGTTGAGAAGCATTGATACCGGCAGTTTCCAGGCTAAAACTATCCAGTGTTATTTTGTAGCCGATGGAAAACCAGGCTCTATGCGCCGCGCATTAGACAGGCTCTGTCGTTATGCAGAGGATGCCGTTAATGATGGCTTTGAAGTACTGGT
>DAOLFI010000170.1:0-6704 GCA_035326385.1 Niabella sp. | reverse complement strand
TTAATACCAGGCATGAGCGTGTGGCCGGGTTGGGCAATATGGCCGGCAGCCAAAAGGCGATGAACCTGCTGTTTGCCATCCGTACCATACAAGAGCGCACAGGTAAGGATCTCGGTGCTACCTTTCTTTCGGGAACCACCATCAGCAATTCGCTTACAGAGCTGTACCTGCTGTTTAAATACCTGCGCCCGCAGGCAATGGAAAAACAGGGCATTTCCTGTTTTGATGCCTGGGCAGCCATTTACGCCCGCAAAACGACAGATTACGAGTTTTCGGTCGCCAATAATATCGTATCAAAAGAACGTTTCCGCTTTTTTATCAAAGTACCGGAGCTGGCGCAGTTCTACTCGGAAATAACGGACTACCGCACGGCAAAGGATATTGGTATCGACCGGCCCGAAAAGAACGAGGTATTATACCATATACCGCCAACACCGGATCAGGAGGTCTTTATCAAAAAACTGATGGAGTTTGCCAAAACCGGCAATGCAGAACTGTTGGGCAGACCTCCGTTAAGCGAAAGCGAGGAAAAAGCAAAAATGCTGATCGCAACGGACTATGCCCGAAAGATGTCGCTGGATATGCGGATGATCAGCCGAAAGTATGGTGACCATCCTGATAACAAGGCATCGCATTGTGCGGCTAATATTGCTAAATATTATAACCGGTTCCATGCACAAAAAGGAACACAGTTTGTTTTCTCCGACCTCGGCACCTATAAGCCCGGTGAGTGGAATGTCTATTCCGAAATTAAGCGCAAGCTGGTGCAGGACCACGGCATCCCTGCACACGAAATACGATTTATACAGGAAGCGAAAAATGAAAAGCAGCGCAAGGAACTTATACAGGCCGTCAATGAAGGAAAGGTCAGGGTACTGTTCGGTTCCACCGAAATGCTCGGTACGGGGATTAATGCGCAAAAGCGTGCCGTAGCTGTTCACCACCTGGATATTCCCTGGAGGCCAAGCGATCTTGCGCAACGGGATGGCAGGGCGATCCGTAAGGGTAATGAAATTGCGAAGTTCTTTGCCGACAACAAAGTAGATATCTTCATTTATGCGGTAGAAAAATCGCTGGACAGCTATAAATTCAATACCCTGTACAATAAGCAGGTATTCATCGACCAGCTAAAAACCAACAGCCTGGGCACACGTACCATTGACGAAGGCGCAATGGATGAAAAAACGGGAATGAATTTCTCGGAATATGTTGCTATACTTTCAGGCAATACAGACCTGCTGGAAAAAGCCAAGTTGGAAAAGCAGATCGCCGGTCTGGAAAGTGAGCGGCAAGCATTCAATCGCTCCAGGTTTTCTTCCAAATACAAGCTGGAAGATATTACGGCCACATTGGAAAGTACACAAGCACGATTGGATCGGATGACACTTGATTGGGAAAACCTGCAAAAACGGATAGAGAAAAACAAAGATGGTGAGATACTCAACCCGGTACAGTTAACAGGTTTACCGCCCAATGCAGATATTAAGCAGATAGGTGCAAAACTCAACCAGCTTTCTGAAAAAGCCCGTACAGGCGGGCAGTATGAGGAAATCGGCTCGTTGTATGGCTTTACATTACTGGTGAAAACAGAGGTTTCAGAAAATGACAGCACAACCCTCGAAAGGGATAATCGTTTCTTTATTCAAGGTGAAGGGGGTATCAAATACACCTATAATAATGGCCGGATGGCGACCGATGCAAAAACTGCATCGTTAAACTTCCTCAATGCGCTTGAAAAAATACCAGGCATTGTAGAGCAGGAACAAAAGAAAATTGCCGGATTGCAGAAAGACCTGCCCGTGCTTCAGGAAGTAGTCAACGGTGCTTGGAAAAAAGAAAATGCACTGGCTGAATTGAAAACAGAATTAGCCGCAGTGGATAGAAAAATACAGTTATCTATAAAGCCGGAGTCTGAAGGTAAAACCACAGAACAGGTTGAAGAGCATACACAGGTTTCAGACACTTCAGAAACGACAGCTTATGTCAAAGGCGCTCATGTACCTCGTAGTGTATTGTAATGATAACCAATGGCTTTTTTGCCGAATACCAATTCAAATCCTAAAAAAACGTGCTCAATCTTTCCCAACTTGGGTTTTTTATTCCTAACAATGTTTAAAATTTGTAATGCCTGTTTCACTCCATGCGATATGAGAACACGTTGATAACAAATGGAATGTAGCAGTGACCGGTGTAGAGTATTATACAAGACATAGAGAAACCAGGTAGCCTATGAAAATACCTTATTTTTTAAAATTTGAAGATGAGCACTTAATATCATTGCATCAGTATTCCCAACTTCCCGACTGGTGTAAATACCCGTTGCATTTTGCCCTGGAACGACGTTACTTTAAACAACCGCAAATAGAGCTGCTGAGCCAGCAGTTAAACCAGGAACCGTTTTTTATAGACCTGGTTCAGATCAACGCAAAAGAACCTGCTTATATCCCTTTCGATATTAATGACAGGCAATTGTACCTGTACTTTATGCTCAAGGGCAGCTTGCTGTACACCACGGGTGATTACCGGCCTATTATACGCACTCAGCCCAATACTTTTTTGATGTCCTATTATGACATTGGGCACTATTTTGCTTATGCCCAGCAAGGAATACATATAGCATTTGTAGTAAGCATCCTTCCGGAATGGATCGAAGGCATGTACCAGGAATACGACAATCTGAAAGACATCCTGCATCGTTTTAAAAATGAAAACAAGACTTATGATACCATGTATCAATGCCGGATGGATCGGAAGATCTACCGATGGTTATATAAGATTTACAGCTACTCGCAGGCTAATATTGGTGCCATAGACGGTAACCTGCGCAAGTACATTAGTTACCTGCTGGAGCATTACGATCAGGTGATCCGGGAGCAGAACGGCGACCTGGCTTATAAGGTCAAAGCGTATATAGAAGAACATTATTGCGATGCGGAACTGAGCGTAAAATTTCTTACAGATTATTTCTTCCTCACCGAGCGTACACTCCTGAACGTTTTTAAGCGTCAATACAACATGAGCGTACAGGAGTTTTATACCGAGCTACGCATGGGTCATGCCCTGCTTCTGATGCAGCAAAAAGGCATTGGCATAAAAGATGTTTATATGGAAGTGGGATATACGGATGAACGCACCTTTCGCTCTGCCCTGGAACGATACCTCAAACGCCGGTAACACAATTTCCCGCAAATTGTCAAAATCGGAAAATTTCTTACACAAGTTTGCTCAATTTTTACTGATTTTGACTTTCCAACGCTAAGTGCATTGATGAACTTTGTCTTAACAAGATGGTGAAAACCATGCTAACGACAAAGGAAATGGATAAAGCCCTCAAATATCAGAAAAGAAGAACGATTGCATTTAAGATCACAATGCTCGCTTTGTTGGCCCTATGGATACCCGTAGCTATTGATAAGCTGACGGACTTTGAAACCTTTAAAAGCGGCATTTACAATCAACCCTTTTCAGACAGCTTGGGCAATGTGCTGATCTATACATTACCTGTATTGGAATGTGCTACTATTATTTTCCTGATTTACGAAGGCTGGCGCAAAGTCGGCCTGATCCTCTCCACAATGCTGATGACGGCCTTTACCGGATATGTGGGCATTGCGCTTTTAGGAGCCTGGGAAAAACTACCCTGCGGCTGCGGATCCGTGATCAGCGGTATGAGCTGGCCGAAGCATTTCCTTTTCAATCTTCTCTTTTTGTTCCTGAGCTTATCGGGACTTTACCTGTGGCGCAAATTACGAAGCGGTGACGCGGGAAGCGAAGCTGCCGAGGGCGGGTCGGCCAAAAGACATATTAAACAATATTCTTTAACTTCTAAATTGTAAGAAGATGAAAAAATTAAAATTAAACCTTTTTATGGTAGCTGCTTTAGCGATTGCGGCGGTAACCATGTCGTTTAAGATGGCAAGTACAGCAAGCACCTTTCATTACACTGACACTGCAAATCCCGGCGTATTTTCTGACCCCGCCAACTGGCAACCAGGAAATTCATCAATTGCTTGTGGAACAGGAACGACCAAGCCCTGTGAAATAACTGCTGAAGATGAGGCGGACTTGGAAAGCAAGCTGGATGGGAAAACTAACCCACAAGTGTTGAGCATTGTTGATAGCAGGCGGCAGTAAGTGAAATTAATTTTTCAAAAGCAATTTGAGAGCATAAAGGGGTTTGTTACCCCTTTATGCTTTCTATAATTTACCTCGGATTTTGCGGTATTCCACTAATTTCTATTACGGTTTCGGGAATAGCAATAGCGTAACGTAAGTCATTAGGAGGTAATGTAAAAGTTTGTCCGTTAACCGTTCTTGTAAGGGTTATATTATATCCATCTCTGTTCAAACGTTTGATGTCTGACCATCGAAGCCCTCGAAACACCAATTCCTTTCTTCTTTCGTTTAAAATGGTGTTCAATGCAGCATCTTTATTAGTAAATGAGTAAGAAACAAACTGATTAACGTCCCATCGTTTTATCAATAATTTATTCAAAGCATTTTCAGCTTCTGCAAGATTATTTAAACGGGCATTGCATTCAGCAATAATCAATAGCAACTCACTGGTTGTAATACCTGCTATAAGCCCTGAATGCCCCATGTGAGTGCCTTTAAATCTGTAATAACCATCATTCCCTTGACGGAAGTATATAGTCTTTCTTAAATCCCCATTGTCATAAAGATTATAAAGTGCTGGCGTTATTTTCGCTATATCAAGATTAATAAGGTCAGATGGATACATCCGTGTTTGAAATACTATTTCTGAACTCAATTGATTTATTGCTGGAATGGGATAGTCTGCATTGGGGTCTAATCCATTAAAGTCAATTAGTTGACTACTAAATTCGACCGCCTTTTTAGCATTTTCCAGCGCATCGGTATAGTTTCCCAATATCAAACGAGTTCTTGCTAACAACCCGTATGCTGCTGCTTTAGTCGGTAATGTTGCGGCAAGGCTTGTGGTTGGTAATAATGGAATGGCATCTGTTAGATCTTTCAATATGTGGTCATAGGTTACTTGTACAGATGACCTCACAGACTGAATATTCATATCAGGGTTTAATCGCAACACCATTCCCAAGTCTGTATTGGCTGTTTGTGGATTATAGACTGGCGCCCATATTTGAATACCATCTAAGTAACTTGCTGCTCTGAAAACCAAAGCCTGACCTTTGACATAATCTGCCTCTTGCCCGATAAGTTTATTTTCTTCAATTCCTTTCAGTACAGAGTTGCAAATATAAATACTACTATAACATCTTTCCCAATCATCTCCTGTCGAAGCCTGCGGAGTTGAAACATAATCAGGTTTCCATGTATATAACCGTTTATCACTTTCATAATATAATCCCTCATAATCTTCGTCTTTTAAAAAATAGTCATCACTGCTTGCTTCTCCCATAGCAGAAGAACCACTGTTAAGTATTTCCCAATTATTTAATAAAGATTGGAAGTCATGCAAAGTGGTAGGAATAGCTAAATTTTTGTTCGATTTTTCTTCAAGAAACTTTTCGCATCCTGAAAATAGAATTAAGAGTAATAACAGAACTGTAAGTATTTGCGTGTTCTTTTTCATTGTAATATCCCTTTATAATTTTGCTCTTAAACCAAGTGAATAATTTGCAGGTGTTATTAGGCTGTTGCTGCCTATATTAAAATCCGGGTCGATACCTGCTTTATTAGCTTTCCATAATATACCAAGGTTAGTTGCATTAAAATATACCTGTAAACCTTTGATACCCCTTGTTCCGTTAGTAGGCATTTTAAAGTCATAAGCAAGGTTGATATATTGAAGCCTGATATGGTCGCCTTTTTCTACCAAAACACCGGAGCCGTTATAAAAGGCATCCCGATTGGTATTTGTGACATATAGATTTACAGGTACGTTGGTATTTACTTCATCGCCCGGTTTTTGCCAGCGAAGTGCATAATCTGAATGACCTACCCAATTATTAAACAGGTTTGTATAATTAACCGAACTGCGCCTAAACCAATATCCAAATTTGAATGAAACACCTACCTGTAAGCTGATATTTTTGTAAGATATAGCGTTGATTAATGAGCCAAATTTAGTTGGAATGGCAGAGCCGAAATATTGTAAATCTTCAACACTCGTTCCTGTTCCGGTTATACTATTATAGTTTTTACTTATTTCACCATCGAGGTATCCCTGTGCTTCACCCGTATTAGGGTCTAAACCTGCCCATTTATAAGCATAAATTGCATATACAGGTTTTCCCTCTATACCCGATATTGGTACGGTGGAGGTAGAAATGTATTCTCTTGCCAATGTGCGGTCTATGAGGTATTCGATTATTTTGTCCTGATACAAGCTGAAATTGAGTATTGTACTCCACTTAAATGAACGGTCTATGTTTACGCTTTTTAACTGAATATCCCAACCATTGCCTTTCATGCTTGCAACATTTCTCAATATATAGGTAGGCACTCCTGTGGTATAATCCAATGGAGCCATACCAAATAGGTTGTCCCCCTTTTTATGATAATATTCTACTGACCCTGACAAGCTATTATTCTTTAAACGGAAGTCTACGGCAAGGTTCAGCATTTTACTTGTTTCCCATCTTAAAAGTGGATTGTAGTAATTATTAAAACTTGCGTATGGAGTGCCTCTAAAAACGGAAGTATATGGAAGAAACCTAATTGTGTTAACGGCGACCATAGCGGGGTCAACATTACCGCTA
>DAOLFI010000169.1:0-6714 GCA_035326385.1 Niabella sp. | reverse complement strand
TATCGGTGTATATACCCCGAATGGGCTGGGTAGATTTCGATCCTACCAATAATAAGCACCCTGATGAGCAATATATTACGGTTGGATGGGGAAGGAATTATTTTGATGTGGTTCCGCTGCGCGGCGTTATCCAAAGCAGCCATAAACACGAGCTGGAGGTGGCAGTAGATGTAACGCGGTTAAGTGAATAGGATTCTTTGTTGTTCCCTTTGGAATATTTCTGATCCGGATAACAGCCTGTCCCGGCACGTTGAGAAAGGAACGTGGAATTTCCAGAGAAGAGGAGGGCTATGTCAGGGTTGAAAAACTTATATTACCTTCGCAGCTTTTATAAGAGCAAAGAATATTAATTAAGTACTGTTTCAAATATGTTCAATAATCTGCAGGATAAATTAGATAGCGCCTTTAAGAACCTTAAAGGCCAGGGAAGGATCACCGAGCTTAACGTAGCTTCTACGGTAAAAGAAATACGCCGTGCATTGGTAGATGCTGACGTAAACTATAAAATAGCCAAAGAATTTACAGATAAGATCAAGGACAAGGCCGTTGGTGAAAAGGTTATCAATGCTATCAGTCCCGGCCAGCTCATGGTAAAAATTGTAAAGGATGAGCTTACCGAGCTGATGGGAGGAGAAGAAGCGCCTTTTAATGCCAAAGGAAACCCTGCCGTAATTTTAATTGCAGGGTTACAGGGTAGTGGTAAAACCACTTTCAGCGGTAAACTGGCAAACTATCTTAAAAACAAAAAAGGTCTGAACCCCTTACTGGTTGCGGCGGATATTTATCGTCCTGCGGCGATGGAGCAATTGCGTGTACTGGGCGAGCAGATAGGCGTGGAAGTTCATATAGAGCCTGAAAATAAAGACGCGGTAAGCATAGCACAGGCTGCTGTAGCCGGCGCCAAAAGCAAAAATAAAAACGTAGTTATCATAGATACTGCCGGGCGCCTGGCTATTGATGAGCAGATGATGACCGAGGTAGCCAATATCAAAAATGCTGTAAGCCCGCAGGAAATACTTTTTGTAGTAGATAGCATGACCGGGCAGGACGCGGTAAACACGGCTAAAGCGTTTAACGAAAGGCTTAATTTCAGTGGGGTGGTGCTTACCAAATTAGATGGTGACACTCGCGGTGGTGCGGCCATTTCCATCAAATACACGGTTAATAAGCCTATCAAGTTCGTTAGCAATGGTGAAAAGATGGATGCGCTGGATGTGTTTTATCCTGAAAGAATGGCTCAGCGTATTTTGGGCATGGGCGATATTACCTCGCTGGTAGAACGCGCCCAGCAGCAGTTTGACGAAGAGCAGGCGAAAAAAATAGAGAGTAAGATCCGCAAAAATAAATTTGACTTTGCAGATTTTAAGGCCCAGCTGGAAATGATCAAGAAAATGGGTAATATGAAAGACCTGTTAGGCATGATACCTGGCGTAGGCAAGCAGATCAAAGACCTGGACATCAGCGATGACAGCTTTAAAGGTATAGAAGCTATTATTGATTCTATGACGCCCCAGGAGCGTGCCAACCCCGACCTGATAAACGGCAACCGCCGCAAACGCATTGCTTTGGGCTGTGGTAAAGATATTTCGGAAGTAAACGCTTTTATGAAGCAGTTTGAGCAGATGCGCGATATGATGAAGAACATGAACAAGATGGGCGCTTTTGGTAAAATGATGCCGGGCGGCCTGGGAGGTATGAAAAGATGATTTTAAGTAGTTTAACGGAACTAATAAAAACAGCCGGTATCTTTTTGAGGTACCGGCTGTTTTGTTATTTTAAGTGAGGTTTTATCTCGCTACGTTGACTGCTCTTTTTTGCGGATCATTGTAAAACCCAACAGTGATGTTTGGGGATAACCGGTTTTTGTTAGAGTTTTAGCTGTGCTGCAAGGCTGGCACGCAACACTAACGAAGGCGGAATAAATTAAGGGAATTTACGAACGGTAAGTAAATTGTATCTTTGAGAGGTAATGATCCCCAATTTATATATACCTACTTATACTGTTCAGGACTGGAAACTGTGGGAAGGCGATTGGGAGCTGATAAAAGGCACTCCCGTAGCTATGAGCCCTTCACCCGTTAACAAACATCAATTGATGGGGAGCGACCTGCATGTTTATTTTTACAATATGCTGCGGGAAAACAAGGCCTCCTGTAATTGCAGGGTTTTATATGAGCAGGATTGGATTATTGATGAAACCAATGTTGTTCGTCCTGATATTTTAATTGCTTGCGGTAACCTGGATCCCGAAGGGCATATCACCGAACCGCCTGTTTTAATTGTGGAGATATTGTCCAGGGCAACGAGGCTTAAGGACAGGAATACAAAGTATGCGCTTTACGAGTTTTGCGGGGTAAAATATTATTTAATGGCCGACCCGGATACTTATACCATCCAGGCATTTGAGCTTACAGATAATAAGTACAAAGAACTGTCTCTGCCTTCCGATCTTAAATTGACAGAAAGTTGCCGGATCAGCCTGGATATCAGGGGGGCGTTTCCTTAACTAATTGTAACTTGTAGGTCATAAAATTAAACAGCCGGTACCTTTTGAAGTACCGGCTGTTTTTATTATTTCAAGTGAGGTTTTATCTCGCTACGTTGACTGCTCTTTTTTCGCGGATCACTGTAACTTTTATCTGCCCGGGGAAGGTCATTTCCGTTTGTATCTTCTGTGCGATCTCGAAAGACAGCTTGTCGCTGTCCTGGTCGGTTACTTTATCTGATTCCACTATTACGCGCAGCTCACGCCCGGCCTGGATGGCATAAGCTTTTTCCACACCCGGATAGCTGGTAGCCAGGTTTTCCAGGTCTTTAATACGCTGCAGGTACTGCTGCATAATTTCACGGCGGGCACCGGGGCGGGCACCACTGATGGCATCGCAGGCCTGGATAATGGGAGAGATCACATATTGCATTTCTGTTTCATCATGGTGAGCGGCAATAGCGTTTACCACGGCAGGATTTTCGCCGTATTTTTCAGCCAGCTTGGCTCCCAGCAATGCGTGGCTCAGTTCGCTTTCTTCGTCAGGTACTTTACCAATATCATGCAGCAAGCCGGCACGTTTTGCCAGCTTGGGATTCAATCCTAATTCGGCTGCCATGGTAGCGCAAAGATTGGCAGTTTCCCTACTGTGCATTAATAAGTTTTGCCCGTAAGAAGAGCGGTAGCGCATACGGCCCACCATTCTCACCAGCTCTTTATGCAAACCATGGATGCCCAGGTCAATTACGGTGCGCTCACCAATTTCCATCACCTGTTCTTCGATCTGTTTACGGGTTTTTTCCACCACTTCCTCAATACGTGCAGGGTGGATACGGCCATCAGTAACCAGGCGCTGTAAGCTTAAACGGGCAATTTCACGGCGCAGCGGATCAAAGCAGGAAAGCAGGATCGCCTCGGGGGTATCATCAACAATCAGGTCTACACCGGTTGCTGCTTCCAGTGCACGGATATTACGGCCTTCCCGGCCAATGATCTGCCCTTTTACTTCGTCACTTTCCAGGTTGAAAACAGTGATGGAATTCTCAATAGCCTGCTCGGCAGCGGTACGCTGGATAGTTTGAATAATGATCTTGCGGGCTTCTTTATTGGCCTTTTGTTTGGCATCGTCAATGATTTCCTGCTGGATGCCGATAGCCTGTGTTTGCGCCTCGTTTTTAAGGCTTTCTATTAATTGCGATTTAGCTTCTTCGGCAGTAAGGCTGGCTATTTTTTCCAGGCGGCGGATATGCTCTTCCTGATGCTTTTCAAGCTCTGTATGTTTTTTATTTACAAGCTCTATCTGCTTGTTCAGGTTGTCTCTTATGGCATCATTGTCTTTTACCTGCTTATCAAGGCCCGTTTCTTTCTGGCTTAGGGATTGCTCCTTTTGTTTGATACGGTTTTCACTTTCTGCCAGTTTGCGGTTGCGTTCGTTTACTTCCTTGTCATGAGCTGATTTGAGCGATACAAATTTTTCTTTAGCCTGCAGTTCTTTTTCTTTCCGTATGGTTTCTGCATTCAGTTCCGCCTCTTTTACAATAGTTTGTGCTTTTAAATGTGCCTCATCAACTTTTTGTTGTGTGTTTTTAGCGAAGATAAATTTACCCGCCACGATGCCCAACACCAGGGCCACTGCTGCTACAATAATTATTATGGGTTCCATTAAAATTCATTTGTTTTTTCTCTCGAAAAAAGGTTCTGTAAATTCTTATTCTTAATATCAAAAAAATACCCAGCCTGTGGATGGGTAGTGGGCGAAGATAAAAATAAATTCGGGATTTTGGGGTGGATTTTGAGTTGGGCTTATTTAGGGTTTATTGGTTAACTGCCACAGAGGCACGGAATAAATGCAATTTTTGGTATTCCGGCAAAAGTTGTATTAATCTTCTATAAATTGGTTAAGTATTTTGAGTTGTGCCTCATCCTGCTTTGTTATAAGGGATTGTAGAGAGATCAAGAAAAAATGGAAAAGATGACGACCATGATATCCTGTTTTAAGTTTGCCTGACGAGAATCATGTTTTTCTGTTTTTTACTATATATACCTTTATTATATCATTGGATTTTACCTTTCAAACACCTTTAACAATGGGCAAGCAACTTAAAATTTTTTTTGGAATTGTTATGCTGATTCAGATGACAGCATCTGCTCAAAATACAGGGCAAGAAATGAAAACATCATTTGCGGTTAATAGTGAAGTTTTTGACTATCCAAAAGTTCAGTGGATTAAAGGGGATCCTCTGATAACATTTGAACAGGATAAGATTTACATTATTGAGTGCTGGGCAACCTGGTGTGGACCTTGTATAGGAAGCATCCCTCATCTTAATGCATTAAGCAAAAGGTTTAAAGACAAAATTATTTTTGTTGGCCAAAATGTTTGGGAGGATAATAAAGAAAGGGTAGAGGAGTTTGTAAATGACAGAGGAGAGGAAATGGGCTATCGTATAGCATTTGGCGGGGGTGATGAAAGCGATTTTGTAAATAAATGGCTGAAAGCTGCTAATCTGAGCTCTATTCCTCAAACTTTTGTAGTTCAAGACAACAAAGTTGTTTGGATTACACACCCGGCGTCATTGTCTGAAGGAAACCTGCAATTATTAATAGATAAGAAATTTTCTATTCCTGCAGCAGAAAGTATGAGTCCTCTTAAAAAAGCATGGGATGCTGATTCTTTGTTGCAAAATGATCAAATAGTTGAAGCAGGTAATAAAATAGATGAGGCATTAAAGATGTATCCCGGACTTTCATTTGGGATTTATTTAAAACTTCAGTGGTTCAGGAAGCAGGGAAAACAGGAAGACGCTCTGGCCTATGCAAAAAAGCTTTATAGCAATGATCCAGAAAATAATAAGTTCATATACTACGATGAGTTGTTACAAGCTAAACAATACACTACCCTGGCTTCGCTTTTGGATAAAGAGATTCTTAAAAAACCTGATGATATTAGTGTCGTAATGATGAGGTATCAGGTTTTCCGTATGAATGATGATTATAGTAATGCTGCCATCCTGATAAAGAAAGCTGCTGCTGCTACCAATGATTTAGCGGAACTAACGAGGCTCTCCCTGATTGATAAATATGTTTCTGGTTTCAAGGCTCACCCTGAAACAGATGAAGCAATGCTAAAAGCCGGTCAAATGGTTTTGTCATTAGAACCGGGACATTATAACGTAGCCATTGCTGTTGCTGAAAGGCTTTGGAAGTTAAATAATGAAAAAGACAATGCCAGAAGCGTATTGAAAGAAGCTATTGGTGCCCCCAAAAAAAATAAAGAAAAACTGGATAAGGTATTAGAGTTGATTTTAGCATCTTTAAATAAAGACCGGTTCCCAGATGAAAAGCAGATCAGAGAATGGGAAGATCTCGCATTTCAAGAAAAAAGCGAATAAAAGGATTCTTCATAAAGCCGTACTATCATCGGGTATTATTTATTTCAGCTCACTATCGATTAGCGCCTCTATTTGCTGTAGTTTGCCCAACAGGTGATTTTCATCTGCCAGGGATACATTTTTCTTGCTGCTTTCGGTTACAAACCATACCAGCACCATGGAAATATAATCCTGCATATCTTTACCGGGAATTTTGGTCTTAAATTCTACTATTTTTTCGTTGATGATTTTTACTGACTGGCGAACAGTTTGCTCGTCTTCAGGTGACATTTGCACGCGGTAGATCCTGTCGGCTATATTGATGTTGGCAGGGATGAGGTTTTGCTCCATAGTGAATGGTGAGTAGTGAGTGATGAATAATGAGTGTGAACCTGTGCGTACCTAAAATTGGTAGAGATTTTTTAATAATATTCAATTTTCAATACGCAATAAATCAATGTTCAATTATTGTCTCCGGAATCAATTCCCAATGAATATTGAACATTGAGCATTCCTGCCCGTCCGGTCAGGCGGGGATTGTTGATTATTACTTGTAAAGTTTTTTATTTAGCATTCAATATTTAACATTTAATATTTCAGATTAAGCCATGAACCATGAACTGGCCTTACACGCTGAGTAGGGCAATACATTTATCAATCTCTTTAATATAGCCATTGATCTTTTTTTCAAAGGCTTTCTTTTCCCCGGGATCCATTAAAGCCTGGCTGTATTTTTTAGCGTCCAACTGGTGCTGCATCGCTTCTGCGGCCTGGCTGGCGGAACTTACCTGCTGCCTGGCTTCGGCAAGGGCATCTTTTAATGACTGGTTTTCTTTTACAATAGCTGCGTTCTGTTTG
>DAOLFI010000168.1:0-6733 GCA_035326385.1 Niabella sp. | reverse complement strand
AAAACTGGAATCAGAATGCAACTCAAATCACAATGTCGTTAAACGACCTGTACAGGATTTACCTGTGGGAAAATGAAACCAATTTCGGCCTTGAAAGAATGACCGATAACTGGAATCAGCGTGACCAGATCAATGCTTTTGCTGCAGGCGCTATAAACGGACAATGGTCAATTGCTGAAAATACCTGGGCAAACAGCTATAAGGGAATCACAAGGGCCAATACCATACTTGAAAATATTGCAGCGTTGGGTGAGGGAGTTCCGCAAGAGCAATTAGCCCGGTTTGCCGGAGAGGCCCGGTTTATGCGGGCAGCGCTATATGCCAACCTGATTTTTCATTATGGCGATGTGCCTTTTTACAAGGAGTATATATCCCTTGAAGACGCTTATGCTATGGGCAGAACAGATAAAAACACCATCTTACAGGAGGTTTATGCAGACTTTGATTATGCCGCATCCAACTTGCCCACATCGTATGGTGATGGTGAATTAAAAAGGGCAACCAAAGGTGCAGCGCTGGCATTCAAGGCAAGAGCAGCTCTTCTAATGGCAGACTGGGCTACGGCAAGGAATGCGGCCAAAGCCTGTATGGATCTGAAAGTATACTCACTTCACCCCGATTTTGGAGAGTATTTTTTACCCAGCACCAAAAATGCAGAGGAAACCATATTTGCACTTCCAAGGTCAGAAGAATTGGGTGTGTACTGGACAACAACAAACTTTGTTACCAGAAACGCCGGTGGATCTTCTGTAGCGCAGCCTTCATGGGAATTGTTTTGTGCCTTCCCCTGTACTGATGGATTGCCTATTGATGAGTCGCCACTATATAACCCTCGTAATCCATTTGAAAATCGTGATCCAAGATGTAAAGCCACTATTGTGGAGTTTGGAACCCGGCATGTAGGCTTTATATATGACCCCAACCCTTATGCAACTACAGTAATGAATTTTTCTACCGGGCAAATGGCGCCAAATAAAGATTCCCGTGCTGTAGACCAATATGCTTCCTATAATGGCCTTACATTAAAAAAATGGGTAGATGATTCCTGGGGTGGTAACCTGAGAGCGGATTATGACGTTATCCTCATGCGCTATGCTGATGTATTGCTGATGTATGCTGAGGCTAAAATTGAATTGAATGAAATTGACGATTCTGTTCTGGATGCGATCAACCAGGTTAGGGCGAGAGCTTATAAAAAGAATATAGCAGATGTGGCCAATTATCCTGCACTTAGGGAGCAACATAAAAATCAGGCATACCTGAGAAAGCAAATACGTAATGAGCGCCGTGTAGAACTGGCGTGGGAAAACAGGAGATTTTATGATATTATCAGGTGGCATATTGCTGAAAAAGTGTTGGTAAAACCGCACTATGGCATTTTGGATCCCAATGATTTAAAAGCAAAAGTGGTGGACAAAGGACTGTGGTTCTTCCCCGGCATACCCGAAATTGATGATGAATGGTTACCTGATTTTACCGCCATGTATAATGCCGGGTTAATTAAGGTGCTGGTACAAAGGGCATTTGACAAGAACAGGCAATACCTCTGGCCGGTTCCTACCAAAGAGATTCTGATCAATGATAATTTGAAACCCCAAAATCCAGGATACTAGAGAAAAATAGCCCCAGATGAGAAAAATGTTTGCAAAGCCCGAAGTCAGGAGGTGGTTCATTATAGCCATTGTTTTTATAGCGATCGTTTTCAATTATATCGATCGCCAGATAGTATCTGTTTTAAAGCCGATACTAAAAGGAGAGTTTGGCCTGGATGATTCCGGTTATGCCGTTATTGTAAATATTTTCACGGTTTGCTATGCGCTGATGTATCCTGTATCAGGCTGGATGGTAGATAAGTTTGGGGCAAAAATAATAATGTTTGTGGGTGTTATAACCTGGTCTCTGGCATGTATTGGCGGTGGTATTTCAAGAACAGTGGGTCAGTTTGGCTTTTTCAGGGGGCTGCTGGGTTTTGCAGAGCCAACCATTTTTCCTTCGCAGATAAAAGTGGTACCCCAATGTTCCCCGGGAAAGCTAAGGGCTACCGCCAATAGCTTATGCCAGGCTGGCGGCTCGGTAGGCGCCATCTTAGCCCCGCCGATTATAGCCTGGTTAGCGCTGAAATACAACTGGCATACCGCATTTATTGTAATGGGATGTATCGGGTTATTGATAGCGTTTGCGTGGAGATTCATTTACAAAAAACCTCCGGAGCATATCCTGGCAGAAACTACCCAAACATCGCCGGTAGCAAAAGAAAGCGCACGATTCACCTGGCGGCAGCTATGGAAAACCAGGACGCTTTGGGGTATATTGCTCACCCGCTTTGTAAGCGACCCGGTATGGTATTTTTGCCTGTTCTGGCTACCGGGCTATTTGCAGGAAGAGTCCGGCTTGTCACTGGCACAGGTAGGTATGTTTGGCTGGATACCCTTTCTTGCCGCCGATCTTGGCGCTATTGGCACTGCTGCCTGGTCCGACAAACTGGTCCGCAAAGGTTATGCGCCTTTGCGTGCGCGAAAAAGAATGCTTACAACAGTTGCCTGCTTTACTCCCCTTTGTGTTTTGGTTCCTTACCTGCCCAATGCCGCAACAACCCTGGTTGTTTTCAGCCTGATAGCTGTGGCCAGCCTTAGCTGGCTGTTCACTACCGCTGTTTTAGTATCAGAATCTTTTCCGGTAGGTAATGTGGCCAGCGTGCTGGGTATCGCCGGTGGGTGTGGAGCCCTGGGCGCTGTTTTGTTTAACTATTTTGTAGGCCAGATGATGGGTTCTATTGGTACAGAGAAAATATTCTTTGTAATGGCACTTTTACACCCGATATCCGTTTTGATATTATGGACAATGGTAAGACCGGAACGGCCAAAAACAACAGGTACTGATTAAATAAATAATGATCCTATATATACATCAATAAAATTAAAATGATATGATAAGGAAAGTATTACTTCAGCTTACAGTAGGGCTATTTTTTACAACGGTCTGCTTTTCGCAACCCACGTATAAAAAACCTGTATTGGATCATAAGGCTTCCTGGTCGGTAATTCTACTTCCGGATGTTCAGAATTATACGAAATGGAATCGCAACCAACCAATATTAGATCTCATGATGGCCTGGATAGAAGATCATATCGATTCGCTCAATATTAAAATGGTGCTTTGCACGGGCGACCTGGTAGAGGAGAACGACCTCATTATTCCTGCTGATAATGGCGACCAGTCCGCGCAAAGGCAATGGGAATTTGTATCTAAATCGTTTTCCAGGCTAAACGGGAAAACCCCTTATATAGCGGCCCTGGGCAATCATGATTTCAGCATGGCGGACACTACGCTTATACGTACTACACGATACGATGAGTTTTTTAAAGTGGATGACAATTGGCTCAACAAAAAAGCGCTGGTTCAAAACGGTCTCAATGAAATGGGACAACAATCCCTGCAAAATTCGGTTTACGAAGTAAAGTCCATAAACGGCGGTAAAGACTACCTGTTTATGACCATAGAATACGCCCCCCGCGATACGGTATTGAGCTGGGCCAGGAAAATATCAACATTGGAGCAATACAAAAATCACCGTATCGTATTGCTTACTCATGCATACTTAACTCCTAAAGATGAGCACTGGAATGGCGAGAACCGGTGGATTATTTATCAGCCTTACATCATCAACAATAAAACACAGAAGTCGCAACGTTACCTGCTGCCGTTTGCCAACAACGGAAAGCAAATATGGGAAAAGCTGGTTAAGCCTACACCTAATATTGAAATGGTGTTAAGCGGCCACATATTTGGCGAGGGGTACAGGAACGATAAAAATGTTGCGGGCCAAACGGTGCATCAGATGCTTTATGATATGCAAACTGAAGGAGGCGGGCATTTGCACGGGAACGGTGGCGATGGGTGGCTGAGAATACTGGAATTCTTCCCTGACAACAAAACGGTGAAAGTAAAAACCTTTTCGCCGCTGTTTGCATCATCTCCCTCCACACGGCACCTGGCCTGGAGAAAAGATAAAAGAAATGAATATGAAATGAAGTTCGATTAAACGCTTAACAGCAAAGCAGGCTCAATAGTAAAAATTATCCTTAAAATAAAAACAAAAATGAAAAAGTATCTTGAACAGCAGAAAGAAATTCCGGTTATTGATGAAGTAGACGTGCTCGTAGTAGGCGGAGGCCCCTCTGGCGTAGGCGCTGCCATAGGCGCAGCAAAAACGGGCGCCAACACCATGGTCATTGAGGCGCTAAGTTCTTTTGGCGGCATGTGGACAAACGGCCTGGTAATCACTTTGGGTGGATTTAATAACTGGCTAAGGCCTTATGAAAGAAACGTGGATGGTGTAATGGGCGAATGGCTGGTAAAAGCCGAGAAAATGGGCGGCGCAGAAAACAGCCGCAGCTGGGTATTAGATTCAGACCCTGAAATAATGCGGGTAGTGGCCGATAAAATGATGGAGGACTATAAAGTAAAATGTTTGCTCCACACCTGGTTTGCCGATGCAATTGTGGAAGATAACCAGATTAAAGGCATTATTGTAGAAAATGTGGATGGCCGCCAGGCTATCATGGCTAAAAATATAATAGACTGTACAGGTAATGGCGACGTATTTGCAAGAGCGGGCGTAGAGTTCACGCATTCGCAGGAAATGCAGCCCATGACCCTTTCTTTCTACTTTGCAGAAGTAGAGCCTAATACACATATCAAATACGAGGAAGAAGTATTGATACCTTTTGGGCCCGAGCCGGGCTATTTAAAAGGCGAGCTGATGAAAGAATGGCAGTCGCCGCGCAGGGATGTGGATGTGGACAGGGTGAAGATGAGAGAAACGCATAACAAGGGTGAGTTCCCGGAATATGGTGGTCCGTGGTTCGGAGGCCTGAGAGAACGTTTTCCCTGGGTAAATACTACGAGGATGTATGCCAACGGTGTAAAAGCGGCTGAACTTACAAAAGCTGAAATGGAAGGCAGGAAGAGCGCTCACCAGATGATTGAATATTATCGAAAAGAAGTTCCGGGTTTTGAAAAAAGCTGGATCATGAAAACAGCTTCTACCATGGGCGTTCGGGAAACCCGGCAACTTGAGGGGGTATATCAACTTACGGGTGATGATGTGGTAGCCTGCCGTGAGTTTGACGATAGCATAGCAATGGGTTCCTGGCCTATTGATATCCATCCGGGTAAAGGTAAATCCGGCCAGCACGACCTGTATTGTCCGCTTCCTTATCAAATTCCCTACAGGATAATGGTGCCCAAAACAATGGATAATTTGCTAATAGCCGGCAGGTGTGTATGTGTAGACAGGGAGGCATTAGGTTCTATCAGGGTAGGCGCTACCTGTGGTGCTATGGGCCATGCAGCCGGTGTAGCGGCGGCATTATCTGCACAATCGGGTACTACCGTAAGGGATGTGGATATTAAACTTGTTCAACAGAAGCTGCTTGAACAAAATGCGATTATTGATCACTCGCAGGCCCGGTAAATACTCATGCTATCCATTAAGCTGTAATATTTCGTTACAGCTTATTTGGATGGTTTTATTAGCCTACCTAAATGGACAATAAATACACAAATGAAAAAGAAATTAAATTATCTCATTTTTCTGTTGGCTTTCTTTACGGCCACTCCATTTTTTATTTCCTCCTGCGGCGATAAGGAGGTTGATGATAAGAACGTTGCCGGTTTAAGGCCCACCATTACCTCCCTGTCTCCAGAGAGCGGCAAACCCGGAGATTTACTTACCATAACTGGTACCGGGTTTGGAACCGATAAAACTAAAGTAAGGGTTCGGTTTAATACAACTGACGCAACGAATATTATTTCGGTTACAGACACTAAGATAGAAGTGGAAGCGCCCGCTGGTTTTTCGGATCAAACGGTGAGTGTACCCGTGTTCATATCGGACGTAGCATCCAATAGTAAAACCTTTTACTATGTGGATTCAAAACCCCCATCAATAACATCGGTAACGGCAACCTGTTTTTATGGTTCTACGGTTGTTATTGCCGGGAATAACTTTAGCGCTAACATAGAAGACAATATTGTAAAATTCGGGGATGTAACAGCTACGGTAACGAAAGCCACAAAAACATCCCTGACGGTAACCGCGCCTGATTTAGGTACCGCTACATCGGCCGGCATTACGGTAACCAGAACCGGAATAGTATCGAATGCAAAAACTATTGCCGTAGATGCAGACCAAAACAAAGTGGCTACCTTCAACTGGAGCACCCAAAATATACGGGCGGGTATTGTTTACAAAGTGGGCGAATTTTCCCTGTTTGGTTCGGTTATACGGAAAATACATGTTTTGGACATTACGCTGAATGAATCCAATACATTGGGTATAGGCGTTGCGCAAACAACGGCTGTTCCTCCTCACAAGGCAACCTCGCTTATCTGTAACGACGATTACAATGCCATCGCTGGTATCAATGGAGGTTATTTCCCAATGGATGGAGCCAGTTATAAGGATCCTTACATCCGTATAAATGGAGCAACCATGCAGTTGGGAGATGATGAAGATATTCCCCGCTTATATACAAATTCGGCGTTGCTTATCAACAACAATGTGGCTACGATCAGGAAATTTACAGAAAACCACGAGCGGCTGAACCAGGTGGCGGCAGCCATTCCTGTAGCAGAGGCGCAGCACATTATTGTGAGCGGCCCAATGTTGATTACGAACGGTGTATTAGAGAGCCTGTCGAACGCTTTGCACAATACTTCAAGTACGGGA
>DAOLFI010000167.1:0-6737 GCA_035326385.1 Niabella sp. | reverse complement strand
GTTATTGAGTCCGAGTAAAAGTTCAATCCTTTTTTGAAGACCAGCAATATTGATATTGTTGCATACCAGCGAGGGATCTTTATAATTCAGGCCCCGGCCACGGTTAGCGCTCATAAAAGGGTATTCCTTTATAAAATCTATTTTGCTTTTGATCAGCTCTGTTTCGGCAATGGCTTTACTGTTAGCATAGCTATACAACATCAGGGCATAATCGTTGAACGACTCAGCAAACCTTGCCAGTAGATGATCCAGGAAACGATTGCGCCGGTCAAGAAAAGTTGCATTGGTTTCAGAAAGCTGCTGCAGCGTACCTACCGTAATACCATTATAAATATCACTGACGCCTTCTATTTCTGTATGCTCAATAAAGCGGCTGAAATAAGAATGAGATACGGCATCGTTAACAGCAAAGAGATCTTTGATATGAGACAATTGCGAGAGAAAATTCACCAGCACCTGTTCAAAAAACATCAGGTAAGCTCTTAATTGTTTAGCCTGGGCTTTTCTTTGAGCAGTGGCAGCATCGGGCAGCCCGGCATAGCTTACACCGTAAGTCTGGGGTAAACTATACTGTACGGGGAAATAGCTGTTCAGTTCATAATAAGTACCTTCAGGCACGGACAGATCGTTTTGAGCAACTGTAAATTTTGGCTGGGCATTCCGGCCTTTCAATACCTGCAGCGTATCGTTCAGTTCAGAAATTGCAGGATGAAAAGGCAGCCCTCCCTGGTATACTACTATTTTAGATGCTTCTATATATAAACGTGGCTGCTGGTTGGCGCTTACCTTAAGCTGCCAGGGTTCTACCGGCGCTACAATTTTTCCTTCCTTATCATAGCGTAATAAAGTAAAGTTCCTGATACTTTTAATCAGGTTCCTTCCTGAAGCATCTTTAATATCCATCAAAAGATTGATGATATCCGATACATAAAGAAATTGTTTAAGGCCCGAACTTTTCAATTCTTCATCTTTGATAAACCCGTTGGTAAGCGCCGGGCCGTCAAAAACAGCTTCAACAGGTGTTCCTTCATTGAGCAATTGCTGAAGGGAATAGAATTTAACATCCGGGCTGAAATACTGGTCTATCAGGTAATACACTTCAGCCAATACCGCTTCCCTGTCTGCCGATGCTTCTATTTCCATATCGGCGCACACTGCAATGTCTTCTACCTCCACTGCCTGTATGTTGCAAAAGTCCTCGCACAGGTTCCGGTGCGCGTGCAGCTTCATTTTAGTAGCTGCAATAACCTTATCTGCCACTTTGATCTTTTCAAGGTAACGCGGTATTATCCCGGCCCTGGAACTATTACTTATAGTTTCTTTTAATTTCTCTAATGTGATATATTGCCGTTCTGAACTTTTATACCAGACTTTAACCGGAATATCTTCCAGCACCAATACTTCAGTAATGGTGGTATCAGCAGGGTCAGGAGCATATACAATGGCAAATGTGGCAAATAATACATGCTTGATCCGGTTGGTCAGTTCATTGAGTGGTATATCGGTATTATCCTGTTTGTTGCCTGAAATAAATAATACTGCTATTTCCTGGATGGCAGTACCGACTTTCCTGATACCTTCATATTTTTCCCCTGCCTGCTGCATCATTTGCCATGAAGGGAGGCGCATTTCAAGTGTTGCAGTTGTAAGCTTCTCACCTGCATAAAAATTGAAATGCTGCTTTACTTTGCCACTGTTAAGATTACCCGATGTTTCATCATCCTCAAATTCTACCAGCACATCGTACAATCCCTTTATAATAACCTGTTTTTCTTTGTCGATTGGTTCGTATTGCAGCACACTTTTTTCACAATTGGCATAAAGGTAAAGATCATTGCAGGGGCAGCTACGGCAATGAAGCCAGCCATTTTTAACACCGTCAATATCTATCAGCAGCCTTCTGAAATCGCTGATGGTCCAGGGGTTTACGGTAAGTATATTCCTGGCTGTAAAAAAAGCCTGCTCATCGTTGTTCATTATTTCTCCGGGAGGAGCGGCCAGCAGGTTTTCTATATCAAATGAAGTTCTGTAGCCAAGATCAGTAATAGCATAGCAAAGCGCTTCCAGTATGGTAATACCGGGATCATGAATATTATAATCCGTCCACAGTTTGCTTCCCAGCTGCTGTATATACTCCAGCCCCTTTTCACGCAGCAGCTCATAATTGCAGCTGTCCTGCAACACCGGGTCTTTTTGTATGGTAATACCTTCTGGCATTTATAAACAGGTTATTTTATTCTATTCACATAATTTAAACCAGGTTAACATCAACACAATGATCAGCCGCTACTGTTTCGTCCGGTATAATCTTGTTAATGACGTGCTTATCAGCCGGAACTGAAACCAGGATGCTTCTTGCGGTGGAAGCCGTTATTTCCTCCCTGTCCTCGCTTTCTGTAACAGTTCCTGACGCGGGATCGGGAATGGTTACAAACATCTTTACATTGGTTATATAATCTACATAGTATTGTTCTTCTATAAAATTGATCAGCGCTGATTTGGTAATAGTTCCGCCAAAAGCTATATCTGTATCCGCATTGGTTGTCCAGGGTGTTAAAAAGCCTGTGACAGCTTCTTTGAGCAGGTTAGAGAAATAGGTGAAATCCTGGTAGCTGTCATATAGCTTCAGTGAAAAGCTCAGCCTTATTTCCTCAAACTGCGGCTGGCTGGTTCTTACGTTAACAAAACAGGACACCCGCTCTTTTACATAATTTTCAATTCTTGTAAGCAGGTCCCGGTTGGTGTAAGGCTTCAGCGGATTGGTATCGTTACGGCCGGTAAGAACAGGAATAGTAACCAGCAGCACATGCCCCGGCGCAGATTCGTTATACTCAATCTTTCCTCCTGACTCATTTATGCTGGTATGGCTTAAGCATTTCACCCTGTATATTTCAGGAAAGGCCTCTAATACAAGATGCTCATAATCCCAGATACTAATGGCCCGGTTCTTATGGCGCAGCCTTTCGCTCACCCTCATATAAAAATGAGATTCATTTTCCTCTGGCCGTCCGCCAAAAGAAGGATACGGCTGGTCTGCTTTTTTAACAGCAGCATCCGGCATCTTTAATTTGGATATAGTACCCGGCGGTAACGGGTTTTCCAGGAAATCCGCTGCATTATTGCCAGGCTGAAAACTAACCAATGCAGCCTGTGCCCGGGCAGATAGTATAGCACAAACCGCTTCAGATGCCCCTGCTACAGCAGCCCTGATCCATATAAAACCGGAAGGCAATAAGGTATTATTGGCGGATGCTTTTCCCGGTATGGCAAAGGAGATGATACCGGATTGTAACAGGCCTAAGGTACCATCGCTTACTTCCTGTGCCTTAAAGGGTATCCAGTTATTATGACTCAGATAACTCCAATGGATATGATCGGCGGGTTTTGATATAAGCGGATGCGCGGAACCTTCCAGTACCTGGAATAAAATATTTACAGACTGATTGGCCTCCAGGCTTTCTATACCTATATAAAACTCGCCCTGGTGGGGTACTGTTGCTGCATTTACCTCATCATAATGCCTGAATTGAGGCAGCAGGAAAACAGAGCTTCCGGCGTTATGTTGCTGGTTTAAATATTGATGCTGTTCTGCTTCGCCAAAAGGAGCAATGTGGAAGAACTGGATTTCTTTTTGCGTAAAATTCAGTGCATTGGAAGAAGTTATATCTGCTATTTGCCATGCGGTATAATCAGCGTATAACGATTTTATTTTCGGAGTATAAGGTTCGTAGGGCTCCACTGTGATCGTATCGCTGATATCCGGACTTTTTTCAATATAATATTTGGCCAGATCCCTGATGTACTCACTATTCCCAAAACTTCCGTTCAGGGAAAGCCTGAGAAAACCTTCGGTGGCAGCAGCATTAAGCGGCTCATAATTACCGGAATAAACTACGCCGCTATTGCTAAGGGCAAAAAGCTCTGCGCTAGCATTAAAAATCTTAACTTTTGGCTGAATCCCGTTAAAAAGATTTACAGAAGCAGGCATATTACTGCTCTGCCAGGCACCATCTTTTAAAACATGGGTTACAGCTTTTGGAGGAACAGGAACATTACTGGTGCTGCTGTTAGTTATGTATTTTATTTTTGAGCTGTCGTCCGGAAGTTCCGCCCACTCTATATTTAGTTTCAGCGAAAGATTCTTTTTGCTAAAAACTTCTTTATGCCCGATCACAAAACCGGCATCTTTTTTAGGTTGTGGGCCAAAGGGTAAAAAAGGTTTTGAAGCATCTATAGGACCATAGTCATTGGACAGTAAAAGGTTTTTCAGACCAAGCTGCTGGTAACTTTCCATAACGCCTACTTCTACCCTCACCTCTATTTTAGTGACGGTTATATTTTTAAGCGATTCGTATTGGTAAGCTGTTGAAAAATCCTGTACCAGGTATATTTTCAATAATGGAGTGGCTGCATTGTAAGTACCGCCGTGTATGGAAGCATTGTAATTTACGATCGGGGGAACATCGCCGGGCAATGTAAAAGAAAGCCGGGCACATGGCGTAGTATTATCAGAAAACCGGGTACTGCCGGTAGCTGTAAATACAATATTTCCTGGCACCCGGAACCAGCCCTTTTCCGTGGTAAGAAAACAATCTACCCTTTTATTATGTAGCTGCGTGTATGCTGCAGCTGCAATATTTACTATTATTTTCCTTTGCCCTTCGGTAAGATACAGGTAGTGCGATGCAATGGCAAAACCTATTTCCGCCACAGGCATTTTAATACCCTCAAAGCTGCCATTTTCATACGACTTATTTACAAACGGGTACCATTCCTTATTGGCACTGGAAAGCGCTGCCCCTAACCCATCTGCGCTGTCGGCAACAGGTGAGGCAAAGATCCTCTTATCATTCACCTGCCCGGGTAATGACTCCGCTGCGGCAGCTATATACAGGCTTTTAAAGGAAGCCATCTTTGCTTTGTTAAAAGTAGTATCCTTATCCAGCGTGTAAATAACCTCTTTGCCCCCGCTGTCTTTCCCCGCTTTTAATGCAGTTGCTTCTGTTAAAAGGTGAGCTTCGGTTTGTTTGGCCAGCTCTATAAGCACATGCACCTGGTTGGGCTGTGCTGGGGACGGTTTTAAACCCAAAACTTTTTTATAGTAAAAATCAAGGTGCCTGCCGGTGATGGTATTGATGTGCTGCCGGGCATTCCTGAACAGCTTTAAGAATGCAAGGAATAAAGCGTAATGAGGCTGATGGCTATCCCAGTTCTGAAGTGTTTGCTCAAACTCTGTATGGGCGGCGCTGACAAATCTTGATAAGGTAAAGAGATACTGATCAAAAATACCGGTAAACAGGTTGTGGTGGGCGGCATATCGTACCTGGTGGTATTCATCATCACCGGGCTGATTAATGAAAATACTGTCGTCCCCGGCTATACTATCCCTGTAGGTTTTCCATACCACGGCGCTGTCGTCATGAATCCATATAGCTTCAAGATCCATGTTCCCGGCTCCGTCAGTCATAAAAGCTGCTGCATTTATAACCGGCATACCCAGGATCTTCAGATGGCTCAATCCTTCGATAGATAAACCGGCTAGGTTGGCAGCTTTATAATAGCCCATCAGCTTTTTTAATGCAGGGGCGAGCTTACTTTTTATAAGATTGAGCAGGATGTTTTTCAATAACAGATTGTTTGGTAGCTTTTTATATTGTCTGTCTAACGCAAGACTTAAAGTAAACAATATGCTAAAAAGCTGATTCAACCTTTTTTTCAGGGCGGGGAGATCAGCATTATTATCATCATCTCTTAAAAAGTCAAAATCTTCCTTAACCCACTGCTGATAGGAGGCAATATCCTGTATAACGATCGTTCCCAAAACCGCCGAAATATCTGAACCGAAAAATACTTTCCAGTTCCCTGCTATATCATTGTTTTCGTCAAAGTAATTCAGGAAGCCTGCAAATTCATGAGCAAATACAATCCAGTCAGCCTCGGTTCTTTCATCAATGCTGGCATAACCAGGCGCCAGGGCTTCTACAGCTCTTTGAGCCCTGCCGGTTCCTCCGTGCTGTAAAGGATGTTTATGCTCATTACAGGCCATTAGCTTTGCAGTGATTTATCTGTGGTTAAAAAATTAAGTTCTGTTCCTTCATGAATATAATAGGGAAATACAAAATTGAATCGGGTATTGGTAGCCCTTATAATATATTCAATTTCTATTAAAACCTCTCCTTCCAGCTCACCGGTGGTATTCATAGCTATATCGGTTACCTCAATCCTTGGCTCAAAATAAAGGATGGCCGTTTTGATCTTATCCTTGATTATCGTTTTCGTGGAAGTATTAAGTGATTCAAAGATCATTTCATCCATATTACAACCATACTTAGGCTGCATTACCCGCTCGCCCACTGCAGTGGTAAGCAATATTTGCAGGCTCTTACGGATATCATCATTTTTTTCAGTAACCTCCACCCCCTGCAATGAGGCGTTAAAGGCGGGGGGAAAGCTCCACCCTTTGCCTAAAAAATCGTCCTGTTCAAAACCCTTGCTCATAATTTTATGTTTAAAAATTTATCAGCCGCCAATGGTTACCGTAGCACAACCCAAAGTAATGCTTCCTCCATGCGCAGTGCTGTCTCCCTGCCTTGCTGCCGGCATACCGCCTATTAGTACGGTGGCTGATCCCATAATAAGGCTATCAGGGGGACCGGTGCAAACCAGCATATCGCCCACTCTTGCAGCTGGCATCCCGCCGATCATTACCGTAGCGCATCCCGGAGGTAACACAGGCC
>DAOLFI010000166.1:0-6779 GCA_035326385.1 Niabella sp. | reverse complement strand
GGGGAAAGCTATGGGCAGGATTATAATTGATTTTATGACACGCTGTATTTACAATATATTCGCAAACAAAATTTTAAAGCTGCATGTGTTTACCGGCAAAACATTTAAAAGTAAAAACCTCAACTATTCCGCAATCAGGCAAAGGACTTTTTGTAGCCGTTGATGTTCCAAGGGGAGCTATGATAACCGAATACGTAGGGCGCAGGGCTACCTGGGCCGATGTGGAGGATGATGCAGACAACCCTTATATTTATTATATTGATGATGACAATGTGATAGATGCCTCTAATGACCTGAAGTCTTTTGGCCGCTATGCCAATGATGCAGCCGGCCTTACCAGGGTGCCAGGATTAAAAAACAATGCCGAATACGAAGAGGAGGGCCATCGAGTTTTTATAAAGGCCAAAGCCCCTATTGCTGCCGGCAGCGAAGTTTTTGTTGCTTACGGAAAAGACTACTGGAAGCAGGTGCGCGAGAATATTAAGATTGATGTAGCCAGAAAAAAGAAAGCAGCGAAATAGTAGCCTGGTTATTTGACTTTTGCTTTAAGCCTTCGGCTTATCTTTGCCGCATATCAATTATCAGAACGTGGAGAAGAGCAACTTTGTAGACCAGATACGCGTTTTTTGTCGCAGCGGCCATGGCGGAGCCGGCATTAAACATTTTTTACGCGATAAGTTCACTGCCAAGGGAGGGCCCGATGGGGGTGATGGCGGACGCGGGGCGCATATTATTTTGCGTGGCAACCGCAACCTGTGGACCTTGCTGCATTTGCGTTATCATAAAAATGTGCTGGCCGAGGACGGAGAAAATGGCGGACATAATAAATGTACGGGCCGTAGCGGAAAGGATATTATACTGGAAGTTCCATTAGGAACAGTTGCCATGGATGAAGAGACCGGCGAAAAAGAGGCAGAAGTGCTGGAAGATGGACAGGAAGTGATCTGGATGCCCGGGGGCAAAGGCGGTTTGGGCAATCATAACTTTGCTACACCCACTAACCAGGCACCTGAATATGCGCAGCCTGGTTTGCCAGGTATGGAAGGGTGGAAAGTGCTGGAGCTGAAAGTGCTGGCAGACGTGGGATTGGTGGGATTTCCTAATGCCGGAAAATCTACTTTGCTGTCTGTAATTACTGCTGCCAAACCTAAAATAGCCGATTACGCATTTACCACTATTACCCCTAACCTGGGTATTGTTGAATATCGTGATGGAAGAAGCTTCTGTATTGCCGATCTCCCGGGAATTATTGAGGGCGCTGCCGAAGGGCGCGGCCTGGGCCATCGCTTTTTAAGGCATATAGAGCGCAATCCTGTTTTGCTTTTTTTAATTCCCGCCGACAGTAAAGATCACCGTAAAGAATTTGAGATATTACTGAATGAGCTGAAGCAGTACAATGAAGAGCTGCTCCATAAAGAAATGCTCATCGCCATCAGCAAAAGCGATATGCTGGATGATGAGCTGAAAGAAGCCATCAGCGCTGAAATGCCCGGTGATATTCCGCACTACTTTATATCTTCTGTAGCACAAAAGGGGCTGGTAGAGCTGAAAGATGCTTTGTGGAAGGCGCTGAATACTACAGAAGAATAACCCTGCTATAATTGCTGCTAAATGTAAATAATGACTGAGCCGTTAACGGTATCCGGCGTTGTTAATAAGGCGAAAACAATGGTGGCACTGCCATTATGTATGATCCTTTTATTACCGATGGTAGTATTAATATATTGGGGGGACAGGTATGGCCTTTCCCCGGTTCTGGTTGTAATAGGAATAGTATTGTGCTTTACCGCTGCAATATTTACTGGCATGTATCAAACTCTTAAATGGGAGATATGGGCATTGCAGCATGTAGATGATGTGTTTGCACTAAAGAAAGAATAGAAAGGCAAACGTTCAGCACAGGGTTTCCCTCTAAGTGGACAATAGGAAGCAGGGCAGATAAACAGCTGGTGAAAGACCTTTGGACAGAACGGTCTTTGAAAACCCCTGTGTATAAAAGTGGCATTTCTTATGATTACACGCTACCGGATGAAACAATAATAAGGGGTTCCAGGGGACAAAACACTGTTTTTCTTTTTTGCGCTTTGAGTGTCGCCTATATTTCGTTTCAGAATAATGTTGGTGGCCTTCGACAGTATATTATTTGGGGCCTTGCTTTTATTGGGTTTGTATATTTTTTATACAAAATTTTATTTCCTGATAAAAAGCTTATTCTGTCTGCCGCTGGTGTATGGTCTAAAAAAACGGGCTTTATAAAATGGGAAGAAATATACAAGGTGTACATTTGGGACGATATAGAGCGACAAGGCGCCCAGGTACAAAAGCTTTCTATAATTAAAGCCGGGTTAATACCTCAAAAATCAAAAACTATTACTTTAAGTATTAAGAGTTTAGGAATTACGTCTTCCAGGTTAGAATACACCATCAAAAACTATCTGGTAGGGTATAATAAAAACAGCTTAGTTCCCCTTCATTTCGGATAAGAGTTATTCATAGAAAAGGGCAAAGCTATTTCTATGATATGAATCAGGAGGTCGGTGCTGGGTTACACAGGTAAAGATATTTTGTACTGAAATTTTTGGAGAAAATTTTATTACGAAATAAGGGATACTTTTGCGGCATTAATTTATTAAAATCGTACTTCTATGAACACAAAACAATTGCTTTTAGCTACTGCTATTACCTTATTTTCTGTTGTCGCGCATGCTCAGAGCAATGCGTCGGATGCCCAACAATTTCAGAGAGATTTTGTAAGTGCAAAAACCAGTAATACTTATCCGCTGTTTACCAGCGGAGAAAAACAACCAACTAGCTTTAATGAAGAAAAGTACCGCAAGTTTAAAAAAATGCGAACCAACGGCATTATATTAACTGGTATAGGTGCGGGGCTTATTACAGGCGGTGTTGTATTGGTTGCTATAGGTGCAAAAGACAATCATAATGATGGATATTGGGATGGTGACTACTATTATGAAAGTAGCGACGGGAAAATAATTGCAGGAGCACTAGGCATTGTCTTTGGCACGCTTTCTACGGGCGGAGGCATCACCATGTGGGTGATAGGCAATAACAAAATGAAAAAGTATGGCGGAGGGGAAATATCCCTACAATCCAATAAGAACGGTTTGGGAGTGGCTTATCGGTTTTAACGGGGGAAAGCCGTAGTCCGTCATGCTGGTTAAGGGATACAGGATGCTGGTTATAGTCCCAGGTTTCCAGGTTCCGTACATTGTATACCATACATTGTGCCGGTTACCGGATGCTTGCGGAGACCCAACATTCTACATTTAATATTCAATATTTTACATTTTACTGTTCCAGGCTCTTTTTCAGCTCATCTATTTCCTTTTGCTTTTGTTCCAGCTCCTTCATCACTTCTTCCTTGCTTTTATTTTGGGAAGGGCTTTGGTTGTAATGATAAACCTGTGTTGTATCAGCAGCTGGCGGTGGCGGAGGAGGTGGTGGTGGCACTCCATCTCCATCCCATCTGTAGTTATCTCCTGCATTGGTGTTGTCCGCCGGGCTCACAATATCTTCGTGATTATCTTCACTTTTCAGCGAGCCATCGGCCTGCATAATATAATCTGTATTATGGCGGTATCTTTTTATATTATGGGTAACATATCTTGAGCTTCTGATACGTTTTCTGCCGTTATTAAACTCAATATCTATATTGTTCAGTTTGTCAAAAACGGATTCGTCAATATGTATCTTTTTACCTGCGGGAACCTGCACCAATACCAGAACATTCTGTCCGCGATATTTGCTGCTTTTATCTATTGCAAAGCCCGATGGCAGATCCAGAACGCTATCGGCCTGGCTGGTGCGGTACACAATTTTTTTGGCACGCGCCAGGGCATCGGCATCTGTTTTGCCCAGCGATTGCTTTACAATGGTAATGTGGTACAGGCTGTCATCGCTTTTTTGAAAATCAATATTAATGGCAGACAGCTTTAATGAATCTGCCGTAAGTGTAAAGCCTTCCAGGTCACTCTGATGCTCATTCAGCCATCCAAAATTTCCTTCATGTACCAGTTCGGGCTGGCTTACTTTAAAGATCATTTTGCCGTTGGTGGGCTGTTGCGTAACAACCTGCTCTTCTACCGAATCGTATCTTTTAAAATCGTTCGACATGCTGGCCAGGAAAAACATCAGGCATATCCAGCCTATTGTCCAAAGCCCGCCAAAGGTCCAGTTAAGATAGTTGCCGGGAGTACGTACATTTAATATCCTTCTTACCAGCCATATCAGCAGGCCCACAATAGGCGCTCCAAAAAACAGGATCAGCGTGCCCCAGCCCAGCATTTGCTGTGTTTCGCTGGTCCATAAGAAGTTATTAACCGGCGCCCAGGCAAAGCCGCTGAATAAAAATGTAAGAAATACTGCCAGCAGCGATACCGCAATGATACCGCCTATGATCACAAAAAAGGCTTTAAAGATCATGGCAAATACATAACCAATACCCCGGTTGCCCCGTGGCGGAGTATAGGTGAAACGCTTGCCGGGATCTTTTGCAAATTCATTGGCTTTCTGTCCCAGTCTTTCTGCCGCATCTTTTACTTCCCCGCCCCAGTTCTGAATGCGCTGGTTAAAATCGCCCATTGAGTTCTGCACATTTTCCCTGATGCTGTTTACATCAACACTTTTTCCTCTCATTTCCATTTTCTGGTAAGGGGTAAGCGCTTCAGGCAATACAATCCATAAAACAATATAGATGAAAATAAAAGTACCTGTAAGTCCGCTGAAAATGAGGTTCGGGAAAATATCATTATTCCATCCAAAAATATTAACGCCTTTCAAAATGCTTATTAATAAAGGAATGGCCAGTATCCAGCGGATAGTATTGGCATTGATATTAAAATAAGCGCCCATACCGCCGGCTACGCCTCCAAACCATTTATTATCCGGGTCGCGGAACATTCTTTTGCCTTTATAAATACTCATATTACGGGCCGGTAAAAATATCCACAGCGCTATATAAATAAGTATGCCGGTACCAAATCCACCAAACGAAACAATAGCAAACAATACCCGTACAACAGTAGGGTCAATATTCAGCCAGTTAGCGATACCGCTGCACACGCCTCCTAATATCTTGTTATTTTCATCCCTGTACAAACGGCGTTTTTCAGTAAACGTAAAGTTGGGCGTATAGCCGCCTTGCGCTTCGGAGCTATCCTGTGCGGCAAAATCTTCAGGACGGCCTAATGTAGCAATCATCTCTTCTACATCGGCATCTGTAATATGGGCGGCGCCTTTACGGATCTTTTCGCTCATGAGCTCGGCAAAACGGGCTTCAATATCCGCCACAATCTCATCCCGTCCTTCCTCATTTTTAAAATACTCGCGAAGGCTGTCTGTATAAGCTTTCACTTTTTCGTAAGCAGCATCTTCAATGGCAATGCTTCTGCCGCCTAATGTTATATTGATTATTTGCTTCATTGTATATAGTTTGTTGGTAATGTTTATTTGGATGCGTTGGTTAAACTGTTTACAGCTGCGGAAAGTTCGTCCCAGGTTTGTTGCAGCTCCCGGTAAAAATCATGTCCTTTTGCTGTAAGTGAAAAATATTTCCGGGGAGGTCCGCCGCTGCTTTCTTCCCACCGGTAGGTAACCATTTCAGCATTTTTAAGCCTGGTAAGCAGCGGGTAAAGTGTTCCCTCCAGGATATGCAAACCTGCGTTCTTCATTTCCTCTGCAATATCGCTGGGATAAGCCTCGCCGCGTTCAATAACAGAAAGGATGCAAAACTCCAGTATTCCCTTCCGCATCTGGCTTTGTGTATTCTCAATATTCATCTGTTTTCAAATGTTGTACAAAGATACTGGCAGCTATAGGTAGTAGGCAATGCAAAGTACTGTACATAGTGCCAGAAACTCGGTAAACGGCAGAAAACGAACGGTGGATGGCAGGAACGTTATGGAACCGGCAAACAATATAACCCCGGAGGTATTGTGTTTCCGAAGGAGTTCCTGGGACACTCCTTTGTACACCTATGTATATGTTTAGCCTGTTTTACAACAAGATAATATAGAAGGTCTATTTGGTAATTTCTTGAGTGATAATAATCCAGGTAAAATACTGCGTGAAATAAATGAGAACGATAAAAGTATATTGAAGAGAAAGGTAAAAAAATACAGATATAATTAAATTACGTTGATCATTGCTGGTAGTCTGCTAACATATAGCATCAATAAACTACATCCATTAAACCATTATGCAAAACGCAGGTCTGAATGATAACTAATGTCATATAAGTTATGAAAAACAGGAGCCTGTTGTTACTGGTATTGTTCTTATTTGTAAGCTGTACCAAAGATGATAATCCCACGCCGGATGATCCCCGCACCTCTATGTACTTCCCACCAAATTCAGGTACCCAATGGGAAACAACTCCTGCTTTGGAATTGGGCTGGAATCAAAGTGCCATTCAGCCTTTAAAAGAGTTCCTGGCAAAAAAAAATACCAGGTCTTTTATGATCCTTGTAAATGGCAGGATTGTTATGGAGGAATATTTTAACGGGCATACTGCCGCTGCGGAATGGGAATGGAACAGTGCGGGCAAAACCCTCATAGAAGCCACAACAGGTATTGCACAGCAGGAGGGATTGCTTAATATCAACAATAAAGCGTCAGGGTATTTGGGTACGGGGTGGACCAGTATGCCGTTAGAAAAAGAAAATCTGATTACAATAAAGCACTTGCTTACGATGACATCAGGCATTGACGATACCAAACAATTAATCATAAAACCCAACCTGACTTATGTGGCCGATGCC